>NZ_JAGSHX010000005.1 GCF_018138715.1 Streptomyces asiaticus | reverse complement strand
GCCCCGTACGCGAACGAGAGTGAACGCCTGCTGGTACTGGACGACTGCGAGCACGTCCTGGACGAGTGCGGGTTGATGCTGAGCGAGCTGCTGCCAAGCCATCCGTATCTGCGGGTCGTCGCCACCAGCCGGGAACCATTGCGTCTCCCAGGGGAGGCCATGTTCTCACTGTCCGGTCTGGCGCTACCCGATGTGGACGGTGATTCGTCTCTCTCGGAGTGTCTGCGGTCGGACGCCGTGCTTCTGTTCCTGGACCGGGCGCGAACGGTGGTGCCGGATTTCCAGCTCACCCAGGAGAACGCCAGGCACGTGGGCGAGATCTGCATCCGGCTCGACGGCCTGCCGCTCCCCATCGAGATGGCTGCCCGGCTGATAAGAGTGTTTCCGCCGGCCGAGGTCAGGGCTCGCCTGGACGACCGCCTGTCCCTGCTGACAAACGGATGGCGGCTGGCGGACCAACGGCATCAGAGTCTGCGGGCCTCCCTCCAATGGGGCTACGACCTGCTGAATCCAGCCGAACGGTCGCTGCTGCGCGGGCTGTCCGTACTGCCGGGCGGCTTCGGGTTTGACACGGCTGCCGCGGTGGCCGCCGACGGCAGCGCCGCGGAACCGGGAACGTCCGAACTGCTGATCGCCCTTTCGGTCAAGTCCGTCATCACTCCGTACACCGATCAGGACGGTCCGGCACGGTTCCGGCTGCTGGAATCGATGCGAGGCTTCGGTCACGAACGGCTCGTTGCCGAAAGTGAGGACACCGAGACGTACGGGCGGCTGGTGACGTGGCTGACGCAACTATCAGAACCGCTCCACAGGGAAACGTTCATCCAGCCCGCGGTGCTCCGACATCTGGCGGCGGAACACGGCAATCTCGCCCATGCCCTCCACTGGCTGATCCCTGGCACCGACGAGCGGCAACTGCTCCTGGCCGGCGCACTGGCCACGGTGGAGTTGTCACCGGGACCCGCGGACGACACGCTGACACTGCTCTCGCACATCCTGGACCGCGGCATCGAGTCATCGCCCTACCGGAGCGTCGCCCTTGAGTGTGCGGCCGCGCTGGCGGGGCGGCAGGGGGACTACGGCACGGCCATGCGCTATGCCGAGCAGGCCGTGGAGCTGGAACGCGGCTACGGCCGCGATCCGCTCCTCAGCCGCCTCCTGCTGTTACGCAGTGCGCTCCACGAAACACACGGCGACCAGGGCAGTGCCGTGGCGGACCTGCGGGAGTGTCTGAAGATCGGCCACCGTCTGCGTGACGAAACCCTGACGGCTCTCTGTCGGGTCGGTCTCGCCCGCTACCAGCTGCTCAACGGTGAACTGGGCCGGGCCGAGCAGGTGATCGAGGAGTTCCTGCCCCTCCTGCGAATGAGGGTGCCGCCACGGTGGCTGCACGCGGTTCTCGTCACGGCGGGCGCGCTCGCTCTCGAGAAGGACGACCTGCCGACAGCGGAGGCGTACTTCACCGAGTCGTTGCGCGGTCCCGCGGAGCACACGCGCGGACCGGCCGACGCGCTCCAAGGGCTGGCCATCGTCGCCGCCCGCGCCCACCGGTTCGAGAGAGTGCTTCAGCTCATCGGGGCAGCCGAGCAGATCGGTCCGCCTGCTTCGTGGGGTGACGCGTGGTGGCGGGAGCGGGTGAACGCGGCACGGTCCGCGGCACTGAAGGCCCTGCCGCCGAACCGGGCCGGCGCCTCGCTCGAAGCCGGACACGCGATGCGGCACCGTCATGTCCTCGCCTTCGCCCTCGGCTCCCAGGCGACCGGCGCGACCGCGGAGGACTCCGACGGCCTGCTGAGCAAGCGGGAGCGGGACGTGACCGCTCTGGTGGTCGAAGGACTGACCAACCGGCAGATCGCCGCCCGGATGCATGTGTCGGTGCGCACCGTCGAGACGCATATCCGCCACATCAGAACCACCCTGGGCCTGCGCTCGCGTGCCCATATCGCGGCATGGGCCGCGGAGCGGCGAACCGCGGCCGTGCGCCCCGCCGTGTCTCCCCCGAGCCCGGGGCCGCTGGCTGAGGCCGCTCCACTGGTGTGGGTGTCCACGGCGGGTGCGGACCGGTCTTCTCGATCGCGTGAGCTGCGAGGCGTACGAAGAATCGGATGACCGAACTGGGGTCTTCACTCGCACGGTGGGGGCTGCGCCCGTGTGGCTCACGCTCAGCCCCCACCGCACCCATGAAGGTGTACACCGACGGTCAGTCCTGGTCGGTCACCACGTCCACCAGCCGTACGGCGGCGTCCAGAGTCTCCAGGACCTCCTGGGCCGAGTCGCCGCCCGCGACCACGTAGCCGAGTCGGTCATAGGCGTCCCGCGGCGGCCGTACCGCACGGCCCGGGGAGCCGGTGGTCACCACCCGTTCGACGCCGGGCACACGCTCCGCCTCCGCTGTTCCCGTGATGGCCACCAGGCGTCCTGTCCGACGCGCGACCAGGAATCTGATGCCCGCGTGCCGGGCCCTGTCGGCGAGCAGCCGCACCGGGTACCCGGCCGCGGCCCGCACCTGCTGCTCCAGAAGGTCGATCCCCGTCGCCGCACGGACGAGTTCGGGGATCATGCCGCCGGCGAGCCTGGCGTTGATCTCGATGACCACGGGGCCCATGTCCGTCATCCTGATCTCGACGTGTGCGGGACCTCGGTCGAAGCCCACCGCCTTGAGCGCTTGGCGGGCCGACTCCGCGAGTTCGCCGGAGGTGGCCTCCGGCAGCTCGGCAGGGAAGACGTGGCCGGTCTCGACGAAGTAGGGCAGCGCGCACGCGGTGCGCTGGGTCACCCCTAGGCAGGCGGCCTGCCCGTTGTCGCAGAACATCTCCACGCTGTATTCCGGCCCGCGGGCGTACTCCTCGATCAGGACCTTGCCGGCGGTGGCCTGGCCGCGAACGTTCTCGGTCACGGCCAGGACGCGGGCGGCGTGCTCGGCGGCCGTGGCGGCGTCCTCGCACCACAGCACGTCCTGCGACCCCGATCCGCCCACGGGCTTGACCACGCACGGCAGGCCCACGGACGCGACGGCACCGGCGATGTCGGCGGAGTCGCCGATCACAGCGAACGCCGGCTGCGGCACCCCGGCGTCCCTCAGCGCCGTACGGGTCAGCGACTTGTCGCGGCAGGCCGTCATCGTCTCCGGGGCGTGGCCCGGCAGGCCGAGCGCGGCGGCCAGCCGTGCGGTGTGTTCCAGATAGAAGTCACTGGTCGTCGTGAGCCCGGCGATGGTCCGTTTCCCGGCCGCCTCCCGAACCGCCCGGAGGACGTCCGCGTCGCTCTCGGTGTCGCAGGCGACCGTCCGGCAGCCGGTGCCGTCGAGGCCGGCGTAGCGAGCGGGGTCCTTGGCCAGCAGGACCGGCTCGAAGCCGAGCCGCACGGCGGTGCGCAACGCGAGCATGCCCGTCCCTGTCGTATTCGACTCCACAAAGACCAGGACGGGACGGTTCTCGCGCGGGATCGAGGCGAACGACCAACCGGTGACCGTCGTGCCGTAGGGGACCTCGACGGGCCGGGTGGCGATCGGGCCGGCGGGCCGGTGGCGGTACACGCTGTCCACGTAGCGGTCGCCGCGATCCGGCAGGATTCCCACCAGACGGGTGCCGGGCCCCGCCTCGGCGGCGAGGTGGGTCAGGATCCGGTACACCGACCCGGAGGTGTTCCCGGCGAAGATCTTCTGTTCCCGGGCGAGCCGCTGGGTGGCGTCGAACGCCTCGTCGTCCGAGAGCCAGTGCACCTCGTCGAAGAGCCGGTAGTCGATGTTGTCCGGGTACAGGCTGTTGCCCAGTCCGCTCTGTTTGCGGGCCGGTACGTCGGGCTGGCCGAAGAGCACGCTGCCGACGCAGTCGACACCGACCACCTTCAGGTCGGGCAGCCGCTCCAGCAGCGCCGCCGACGTACCGCACAAGGAGCCGCCGCTGCCGACGGAGCCGACCACGACGTCCACCGTTCCCAGGGCCTCGATCAGTTCGTCGGCCAGCGTGCGGTACGCGGCCGGGTTCTGCGGGTTGCTGTACTGCTGGGGCCAGTAGGCACCGGGCATGCCGCTCATCAGCTCCGCGAGCCGCTCCAGCCGGGCGCTCTGCCACCCCTGCCCGGTCATCGTCTCCACCACGTGGACCACGCACCCGAGGGCCTCCAGTTTGGTGAGGGTGATCGGGTCGATGCGGGGGTCCGTGACGATGTGCACGGGGTGCCCCAGGTAGGTGCCGACGAGAGCGATTCCCAGCGCCATCGTGCCGGACGAGCTCTCCACGATGGGCGCGCCTTCTTCGAGCGCACCGGACCGGCGGGCCTCGAGGATCATCTGCCGGGCGACACGGTCCTTCATCGCGTAGGGGTTCAGCAGCTCCAGCTTGGCGTAGGCCTCGACCCCCTCGGCGGCGTCCACCCGCAGCCGTACGGCCGGGGTGTTGCCTATCGCGTCGACGATGGTGTCATGACGCATGCGCGCTCCCTGGTGATGTGAACGAACGAAAGACGGTGGTGGCGCCGGGCAGGCGCGAACATGCCGCGGCGGCGGCCGACAGCTTGTGCTGGTGGTCGGGGTCGCCGGCGTCGAGCAGGAGGCCGAGCATGGTGCCGCTGTGGGCGCAGACCACGCCCAGAGCGCCGATCTCGTCGCTGACCCGGATCATGGCGTCCAGGTTCCGTTTGGGAACGAGCCGCTGGTTGAGGACCGCGCTGCGGGTGGCGATCGCACCCACCCGGGCGAGGTCCCCGTGGTCGACGGCGGTGGTGAGGTCCCGCATCAGGCGCTCGTACTCGCGTTTCTGGGCAGGCGTGCGGTGCAGGGGCCGCCGGTTGAAGGCCACCGTGTCGAGGTGACCGCCCTCGTCGACGGCCACCACCGTGGCCGGGGGCAGGGTGCCGAGCGACGCGCGCAACCGGACCGTCCGGTGCTCGAACACCACGATCCCCGGGTGCATCACCCCGTCAGTGGGCTCGATCGGGCGCAGCCAGCCTTCGACGGCCGCGGGCGAGGTGTCCAAGCCGAGCACCGCCCCCACGGCCCTGGCCGTGGCGACCAGGTCGGCGGAGGAACTGGCGAGCCCTTTCCCCACGGCCAAGCCGCTGTCGAGGACCAGGGAGCCGCCGCCGCCGACGCCTCGGACGTCGAACATGGCCCGCGCCAGGCGCAGCGACTTGGTCTTGTGGGAGGGGAAGACGTGCAGTGGGCCGTCGCGGTCGTACCGGAACCACGCCCGGGTGCCGCGAGTGATCGGGAATGTGACGAGGAAGTCGACTCCGTCGGGCAGCACCCCTTGAAGCAGCTCGCCGAAGGTTCCGCAGGCGGTGCCCGCGCCCTCGCGCAGGTCCACGCCCGGCCGGCGGGCGACCAGCGCCGGCTCCCTCATGACCGCCGCTCGGCCGCGGTGAGCAGGTCGTCCCGTTGGCGGGCGGCATCGGCGGATCTGCGTTCGCGCCGGGACCACTCCTCGGTGAGCTTCGCGAATTCGCCGTCCTGGTCGGCGAGCATCGCCCGCACCTCGTCGGGGTGGGCCGAGCCGGCCGATCGCTTGGCCCGCAGTCCTTCGTCCACGTCGAAGGCGGCGACGAGGAGGGCGTCGGTCCGCGCGACCTCGTATCCCGCGTCGGCGCAGAGCGTGGCCAGTAGCGAGCCGTCTGGTACGGCCGGCCGCAGCCCCTTCTCCAGGGCGCGCTTGATGTACCGCCCGGAGATCACCTGAGCCGTCCGCCAGGGGATGCCGCACTCCAGCGTCAGCTGGTTCGCGAGGGTGAATCCTCCCAGGTACTCCCCCGCACACGCCTCGCGCATCCGGTCCGCCGAGAAGGCCGCTCCGGCGATGACCGCCCGCGTCAGCCGCAGCACCGAGCGCATGGCGTCGAATTGGGTGCGCAGGTGCCCGCCCGCTTCCTTCGACACCTCCACGGTGTTGGTGTACGCGGTGTTGCGCTGCCCGGCGGCGATGTCGGCCGCGCACCCGGCGACGTGGGCACACCGGCCTCGGATGCGCTCCAGCACGGGAAAGTTGCGCTTCTGCGGCATGGCCGCCGAGATACCCGACAGCTCGTCAGGAAGCTCCAGGAAGCCGAAACCGCTGCCGCCCCAGGCCATGAGGTCGGTGGCGAAACGGCTCAGCGTCACCGCGTAGCGGGCCAGATCGCCGGAGATCGCCATGGTCCAGCCGCGGGAGGCGACAGCCACCAGCGCATGCGGCTGGACACGGGAGAAGCCGAGCAGCTCGGCCATGCGAACGCGGTCCCAGGCGAGCTCCTGGCCGGCCATCGTTCCCGAGCCGAGCGGGCAGGTATCGACCTCGTCGTAGGTGTGCAGCATCCCGCGCAAGGTGGCCGTGGTCTCGGCGGCGAGGGCCGTGAGGTGGAAACCCGGGCTGATGACCTGCGCGGCCTGGGCATGGGTGTATCCCGGCATGGGCACGTCGGCGTACCGGGCGGCGAGCGAGGTGGCGGCACGGCCCAGCGACAGCAGGTCGGCGGCCACAGCGGTCAGGTTCTCGCGAGCGCACATCAACTGGGCGCAGACCTGGAGGTCGTTGCGGCTGCGGTCCACGTGCCACGCGTGGAACGGCGGGACCGGGCCGGACAGGACGTGCCGCTCGACGGCGAAGGAGATGTCCGACATATTCTCCTTCGGGTCGGCGCGGACGACGTCCGGGGTCAGCGAGTCGAGCCGTGCCCCGATCCCCGCCGCCCCGGCGGCGTCCACCAGCCCCATCCGCACGTACTCCAGCAGCAGGACCTTCTCGATGGCGAGGTAATGGCCGAGCAGATGCTCCACCTCGTAGGCGAACTGCGGGGCAAGCACCTCCTCATGCCAGATGTCGCTCGGTACGCCGTCGATTCGGCCCGTCACCGCCATGCCGTCCTCCTCGGGCGCTTGCGGTCGAGTTCGGTGGCAAGCCCGGCCACCGTCGGATCGGCGAAGAACGCCTGGATGCTCAACTCGCAGTCGTGCTCCGCCTCGAGGCGCGCCAGCATGCGCAGGGCCTGCACCGAGTGACCGCCCAGGTGGAAGAAGTCGTCGTGGACGTCGGTCACCGCGGTGCCGAGGACGGCACTCCACGCGTCGGCGACCAGCCTCGCCGTCGCGGTGCGTGGCCTGCCGCCCGCGGCCGTCCGGGCGGGGCGCGTCGCCGGGGCGTCTCCCGGCCGGGGCGCGACCGGGAGACGCGGCAGGGGCATGTCCCACGCGGAGACTCCCGCGACGAGCAGCGCGAGGTAGTCGGCGAGCAGCGCGTCGGCGGTGCCCTTCTCGAGGAGTGCCACGTTGTACTCGACCCGGACCGTGTCGGCCGTGATCTCCAGCAACAGGTCGTCCTCACAGCCGGCGGAACCGGAGGAGGCGGCTCCCAGGCCGCCGTCCGCGGGCACATGGTTGAAGGCCAGTTGGTACAGGGGAGGCACGCCGGGCAGCCGTGGCACGGGCAGCAGTTCGACGAGGGTCTGGAAGGGGATGTCGTACCGATCCTCGACATGGGCCGCCGACCGTACCCGGCCCACCAGTTCGGCGAAGGTCGGGGCGCCGCTGACATCGACCCGGACCACCAGCATGTTGACGAACGTGCCGATCATCGGCGCCACATCGGCCTGGCGACGGCCTGTCACCGGCAGACCGACGACGATGTCCTCCTGTCCCGAGTGGCGGTGCAGCAGGGCCACGTAGGCGGCGAGGCAGAGCATGACGGGCTCGGTGCCGAGCCGCCGTGCCGCGCCCGGCAGCGACGCGGTGACCTCCGGGGGGAGGCCGGCCCGCACCTCGGCCCCCACGAACGTCCGGGCCGCGGGCCTCGGGTGGTCGAGCGGCAGGCGGTGGACGGGCGGGAGCTGGGCCAGCCGCGCACGCCAGTACGCGGCCAACTCGGTTCGCCGGCGGGGCGACAGCCGGTCGCGCTCTCGCCGTGCGTAGCCGGTGTAGCTCAGCGGAAGCTCCGGCAGCTTCGGCTCCCGCCCCTGTTCCACAGCCGCGCAGATCTCGGTGAGTTCGGCGTGGAGGTTGAACCGTGAGGCGGCGTCGTAGACGAGGTGGTGGGCGGCGAAGACCACCGCCCATTCCGTCTCCCCGAGCGCGAGCAGCTCCGCGCGCCACAGGGGGGCCCGCTCCAGGTCGAAGGGCCGGCGCGCCAGCTCTGTCCTGCGAGAGCGCCGGGCGTCCGTCTGCTCGGCGTAGTCCGCACCGGTCAGGTCGACGTGGCGGAGCGCCAGGTCGATCCGCGGGAGTACGTACTGCGTGAGCCGGCCGTCGACGATCCGCAGGGCGGTGCGCAGGGCCTCGTGGCGCCGCACCAGCAGGGCGAAGGCACGCCGCAGGTCGGCCTCGGTCACCTCGGCGTGCACGACCAGCTCATCCACGATGCGGTACGCCGACGCGTCGGGTGCCATCCGGCTGGCGAACCACACGCGCTCCTGTGCGGAGGACGCGGGGACGGCGCGCGGCGCGGCATCGTGATCCGGCTGCGGATCGACGCGCGCCGCGGATCCTGGTCCTGCCGTCATGTCGTGGGGCGGGGCGGCCGGGGCAGCGGGCGGGTGCCGGTCACGCCCGCTCACCGCCGGTGTCCGCGTCGGTGCCCGGCCGGACGTGGCCGGGGATCCGCACCGCGTCGCCCATGACCACCACGATCTCGCGCTGTCCCTCGAACGGTTCCCGGCTGTGGGCCATCCTGAGGTTGTCGACGACGAGGACGTCCCCGCTTCGCCACGGCTCGCCGACCGTGAACCGGTCGTACACGGCGTTGACGGCCTCCACGGTGTCGCCGTCGATGGCCGTGCCGTCGCCGACCATCGTATGGAACGGCAGGCCGTGCGGCCCGTAGACGTCGGTGAGGTACTCGCGGACGGCCGGATCCATCGTCAGCCCGTTGAGGAAGGCGATCTGGTTGAACCATCCGGGAACGCCCGTCGTGGGATGCCGTACGACGGCGGCGCGCCGCTGACGGGTGCGGAGCCGGTCCCCGGGCAGCCACTCGTGGTCGATGTCCGCGGCGGCGCAGTACGCGTCCACCTCGGCGCGGTCGTCGGTCCCGAACGCCTCCGGCCACGCCGTGCCCACCTCGTGGTACATGCGGGTCAGCAGCCAGCCGTGGCGCTCGAACGGGGCGACGAGATCGGGCGGCAGCGCCTTGAGGACCTGCTGGGAGTCCGCGACGTTGGTCCTGCCGCCCCGGTCGGGGGCCGTGAGACAGCCGAAGACCAGGATGCCGGGGACCGTGGCGGCGTAGCTCAGTTCATGGTGCATACACATCGGCTCGTCCGACGGCCAATGGCTGGACGAGTAGAGCCCCGGGGCGTGGGCGGTCCTCGGGGCGAAGCCTTCGCGTTCGGTCATCGCGGTGATCCCGAGTCCTTCCGCGACCGCGGCGACATCGGCGGCCGTGCGCACTCCGATGCCGCGCAGCAGCACGGCGCCGGACTCGGCGACGGCCGCGTGGACAGCGGTGCGGTGGTCGGCCGCCCAGGCGGCGGGCCCCTCGTCGGGCTGTGCGGCGAGCACGCGTGGTACGGGCCGCGACTCGGAGTCCCGCGCCGCGGCGGCCTTGCGGTCGACCAGGGCGGCGATGTCCGTGACGGTGGGAGTGCCCCACAGTTCGGCGACGGTCACCTGGCGGTCCAGGGCGATCGACAGACGGATCACGGAGAGCGAGGTGCCGCCGAGTTCGGTGAAGCGGGAGTCGCGTCCGATCCGCTCCAGCGGGACCTTCAGCACCTGTGCCCACAGGTCCGCGATCTTCCGCTCGGTCTCCGTGGCGAACTCCGTGGCCCGCACGTGCCCGGTACCGTGGCGTTCCCGCTGGGCGAGATCGGTCAGGGAGATCCTGTCGATCTTCCCATTGCCGGACAGGGGCAGCTCAGGGGTGTGGTAGAGGCGCGGCGGGACCATGTACTCGGGCAGCGTCCGGGCGAGCGTCCTGGCGACCTGCCCCGCGTCCGGCGCGTCCGCGCCGGTGTAGTAGCCGACGAGCTGTGGCTCGGTGGCGGATCCGGCGACGACCACGGCGCCGTCCCGGACACCGGATACTTGCAGGAGCCGGTCCTCGACCTCGCCGATCTCGATCCTGAACCCGCTGATCTTGACCTGCGAGTCGCGGCGGCCGAGGTATTCGAGCTCGCCGGAGGGCAGCCAGCGGCCGAAGTCGCCCGAGCGGTAGAGGCGCTCGAGCGGCCGGTGGGGGTCGCGGCCGAAGACGGCCGCCGTGCGCTCCGGGTCGTTCACGTATCCGCGGCCCACGCAGACTCCGGCGATCACGATCTCTCCCGGTGCGCCCACCGGGAGAAGCTGAAGCCTGTCGTCCATGACGTAGACACGCGAGTTGCGCACGGGGGCGCCGAGCGGCACGGCACGGTGGGCGGGCAGGGCATGCATGACGCCGTGGTTGGAGTCGTCGCTGACCTCGGTAAGGCCGTAGCAGTTGACCAGCGGCACGGTGGGGAAGGCGTCGAACCAGCGGCGCACCAGCTCCTTCTTCAGTGCCTCGCCGGTGACGGCCATGACGCGCAGGTCAGGCAGCTTCCGGTGCTCCTCGGCCAGCGCGGAGAGGAAGAGTTCGAGGTACGTGGGCACCAACTGCGCCACGTGGACGCCGTTCTCGGCCAGGGTGTCGATGAACGTGTGAACGTCCATGATCACGTCCTGCTCGATGATGAGCGTCTGGCCACCCATGAGGAGAGCCGAGACCAACTGCCACAGCGATATGTCGAAGCACTGCGGCGCGGTCTGCGCCACGACGTCTCCCTCCTGGACGCCGAGGTCTTCGATCTTGGCGTAGAGGTGATTGAGGAAGCCGTCGTGTTCGCACATGGCGCCCTTGGGTTCGCCAGTCGAGCCCGAGGTGAAGTAGATGTACGCGAGCTGGTCCCCCGCGATGACGAGGTCCAGGTTGTGGCGCGGTCCGCCTTCTTCGAGGAGGTCCCGTACGTACAGGCACCGTGTGTCCTGGCCGGCCAGCGCCTGCTCCAGCGGCGCGACGTCGTGGTCGGCGAGTACCCACCGGCACTCTCCCCTGGTGAGCGTGTTCGCCATCCGCTCGGCGGGGAAGTGCGGTTCGAGCGGCAGATAGCAACCGCCCGCCTTGAAGACGGCGATAACGGCCGCGAGCCACTCCAGGGAGCGCTGCGTCACCACCGCCACGACATCCTCGGGGCGCACCCCTTCCCGGCGCAGGGTCCAGGCGACAGCGTTGGCTTTCTCGTTCACCTCGCGGTAGGTCCAGCTTCGGCCGCCCTGGACGGCCGCCACCGCCTCCGGGTGGCGACGCACCCGGTCCTCGAACAGCTCGTGAAAGCGTCGTCCGGGGAGCGGCTTCTCGGGCCCTGAGCAAAAGTCGATGACCTTCTCGGTCTCGGCGTCGGACAGCAGACCATGGCGGGTATGCGGCTCGTCGGGGCACCCGGTAAGGACGCGCAGAACGTGCTCCACGTAGCCGCCCAGTCGCTCGGCCGACACGTGGGGCTGCTCATCGGTGCTGCCCCAGGCTTCCTGTGCCTCCTCGCGTCCCTCATCGGTGGCTGCGCGCACGATCAGGTCGCGCCAGGTCGCGTCGGCAGGCAGGGCGGGCCCTCCCATGACCACCGAGGCGACCTTCCACCGCGCAGCGAGCCGGACCACTTCGGTATCGACGGCGCAGGACCGGGCCAGGGTGATGGCGGCCTCCGCCACCGCCGGTGCCGCCGGGAGTCGATCCCGTTCGTCGCCGACCTCGCGAGGAACTGCGTCTTCCATGAGGTTCCCTACCTTTCGTCCTGGGTTGGTCGCGGTCATTCGTAAGATCGGGACACCCAGGGGTGCCGGGTGCGGCTGTCATGTTGTTGCCGCGTTCATGGCTGAGGAGGATGGGCAGAACCACCGCGTGCGCACTCTCAACATCCGCAGACGTCTGTGCCGTCCATCGTCTGTCACCCCTTTGCGGTAGCAGCGGCATCTCCATACGGCTCCTCGGCTCCTCCGGACTCCGGTGTGCCGAACTGGGCTGCGTACATGCGGGCGTAGGGTCCGGCGGTGCGCATCAGCGTCTCGTGGTCGCCCTGTTCCACGACCCGCCCGGACTCCATGACGAGGATGAGGTCGGCATCCCGGATCGTGGAGAGCCGGTGAGCGATCACGAAACTGGTCCGGCCGGCACGCAGGGTATGCATCGCCTTCTGAATGTGCGCCTCGGTGCGCGTGTCGACCGCGCTGGTCGCCTCGTCCAGGACCAGGATCGCTGGGCGGGCGAGGAACGCCCGTGCCACGGTGATCAGCTGCTTCTCTCCCGCGCTGATGACGTCGTCGTCGCCCAGGACCGTGTGGTAGCCCTCCGGCAGGGCTCGCACGAAGGTGTCGACGTGAGCGGCGCGGGCCGCCTCCACGATCTCGTCGAAGGCGGCGTCAGGGTTCCCGTAGGCGATGTTGTCCGCGATGGTGCCGTCGAAGAGCCACACGTCCTGCAGGACCATGCCGATTCGGGCGCGCAGCTCCGCGCGGTTCATGCCGGCGATGTCGGCGCCGTCCAGGGTGATCCGGCCGCTGTCCGGTTCGTAGAAGCGCAGAAGGAGGTTGACGAGCGTGGTCTTGCCCGCACCGGTCGGTCCGACGACCGCCACGGTCTGCCCGGGGTGGACGGTGAGGGACAGGTTCTCCAAAACCGGAGTGTCGGGCCGGTACCGGAAGGAGACGTGTCGGAATTCCACGTGACCGCAGACGGTTTCCAGGCGGGTCGGGCGGGCTGGGTCGGCGGGCTGCTCCGGTTCGTCGAGCAGGTCGAACACTCTGCGCGAGGACGCGACACCGGCCTGCGTCCGTTGGATGATCTCGCCGATCTGGCCGATCGGCCTGTTGAACTGCGCCGAGTACTGCAGGAAGGCCTGAACGCCGCCCAGAGAGATGCCTCCGGACGTGACGAGCAGGACTCCGATCACCGCGATGAGCACATAGTTCAGACTGGTGACGAACATGCTCAGGGGCCGGATCATGCCGCTGATCAGCACCGCGCCCACGCTGGACTCGTACAGCGCGTCGTTGTGCTCCACGAAGGAGGCGTCGTCCTCGTCCTGACGGCCGAAAAGCCAGGTCGTCCGGTGTCCGGTGTACTGCTCCTCCACATGGGCGAAGAGCAGGCCGGTACGAGTCATCCGCTCCGCGGCCTGTACCTGGGAGCGCCGGGCGAGACGACCGGACAACAGCAACAGGACGGGTACGGTCACGACGAGCACCAGCGTCAGCAACGGGGAGATGTAGAACATCATCAACAGCGAGCCGGCCACCGTCATGGCCGCGGTGACGGGCTGTGCCAGCTCCAGTCCGATGGCGATGGCGCCGATGTCGTTGGTGACGCGGCTTATCACCTCGCCGCGCGGCCGACCGTCGAAGTAGCGCAGAGGCAGGTGGGCAAGCTTGTCCTCCACCTGCTCACGCAGTTCGGTTACCACGCGCTGCGCCATCGTGGTGATCAGCCGTCCCTGGAGCAACAGGAGGACCGCGGCGACGGCGTAAAGCACCAGTGCGATCACCAGGTAGTGCGTGACGCGGGAGAAGTCGATCCCCTGGCCGGGTACCACGTCCACCCGGTTGACGATGGCGAGCATCGTGGTGTCGCCGTTTGCGCGCAATTCCTCGAGCATCTCGCGACGTGTGCTGCCTGGTGGGAACCGTTGGCTGAGCATCCCGGCAAACACCTGGTCGGTGGCCTTGCCCAGGAAGACCGGTCCGGCGACGGACAGAGCGACCCCGCAGACGCCGAGCAGAAGGACGCCCATCAGGTGATTGCGGCGTGGCCCCAGAAGTCGGCCGAATACCTCCACGACCGTGAGTTGGGCCGGCGCCTGCTCGGATCCCGTATCGCGCCGGAGCCCCTGCGCCGAGGTGCGGAGCCTCTTCGCGTCGGTTCCACCAGCCATTCGCTCGCCGCTCACGCTCTCTCCGGAATCGTCGTCTGGGACTGCAGGATCTGCTGGTAGATCTCGTTCGATTCGGCAAGTTCGCTGTGCGTACCGCTGCCGACGATCCGTCCCCGATCGAGGACGACGACCTGGTCGGCATCTCGTACGGTGCTGACGCGTTGCGCTACGAGGAGGACCGTGCGGTGCGCTGCCTCCCGGGCCAGTGCCTGCCGGAGGGCGAGTTCGGTGGCACCGTCGAGGGCGGAGAAGGAGTCATCGAACAGATAGAGGGCGGGACGGCGCAGCAGCGTCCGCGCGATCACCAGCCGCTGACGCTGGCCGCCGGAAAGATTGGCACCGGCCTGAGCGAGAGGATGGTCGAGTCCTCCAACCGTTCGTTCCACGAATTCCCGGGCCTGCGCGACATCCAGTGCGTGCCACAACTGCTCGTCGGTGGCGTCCGGCGCACCGTATCGGAGGTTCGTGGCGACGGTGCCCGTGAAAAGGTGCGGCTTCTGCGGCACCAGACCGACCGCGGCCGAGAGCACAGCGGGGTCCAGCTCACGGACATCGACTCCGTCGATCCGAACCGTTCCCTCTGTGGCGTCCACCAGACGCGGGATCAGGTTCAGCAGGGTGCTCTTGCCGCTGCCGGTGCTGCCGATGAAAGCGACGGTCTGTCCCGGACGCACCTGGAGGTCGATGCCCTGCAGCACCGGGCTCTCGGCGCCGGGGTACTGGAATCCAAGCCCGCGCAGTTCGAGGGTGCCGCGGACGGCGGAAGGGCGGACCGGGCGCCGGGGCGGGCGAAGACCCGGCTCGGCTCGCAGGACCTCGTCGACGCGGACAGCGGACACCTGGGCCCGGGGCACCGCCATGACCATGCCGCCCAGCATGATCAGCGCCCCGAGGACTTCCGCCAGATATGTCAGAAAAGCGGCAAGGGCGCCCAGTCGCATGTCGTTCGTGTCAATCAGGTGGCCGCCGAACCACACGACGGCGACCCCGCTCACGTTCATCAGCAGCGTCATCAACGCAACGAGCACGGCCATGGTGCGGCCCACGCGGAGAGATGCCTCCTGCAACTCGGCATTGACGTGAGCGAAGCGGCGGCGCTCGTCTTCTTCCCGGACGAAAGCGCGAACGACACGAACACCGATGATCTGCTCGCGCAGCACTCGGTTCATGGTGTCGATGGTGTACTGCATGCGGTGGAAGGTCGGCCGCAGGCGATGGTTGAAGAG
>NZ_JAGSHX010000004.1 GCF_018138715.1 Streptomyces asiaticus | reverse complement strand
GTGCTGGGCTCCCGCTACCGGCTCGGCCCCGGCCAGGCATGTCAGCGTTTTGTTCCGTTCGCGCGGCGCCAGCAACCCGTGAGGTACTGACGAAAACCCCGACGCTGAGCCAGGGAGTCAAACAGATCATCGAAGCCGACGGCGTACTGCTCCAGCGGTCCCGGAGCCGGCGGACACGGACGACGAGCGGTCATCACACACCCCTCCTCGTCCTTCTACTGCGGTCCCGACCCGATGTCAACAAACCACCGCTAGGCTCCTCAGCGCGCCACTTGCGCGACGAATGAGGTCTTGACCGAGGCCCTGACTCGCCATCCGAACGAAACCCTGCTGAACCTCGATGCGCTCGACGGCCTGTCCGGGGCGGCCGGTGACGCACCGGCCGCCCCGGACAGCGTCCGGTCAGGCCAGGTCGAACCGGTCGAGGTTCATGACCTTGACCCAGGCGGCCGCGAAGTCATGGACGAACTTCTCCTTGGCGTCGTCGCTCGCGTAGACCTCCGCGAGGGCGCGCAGCTCGGAGTTGGAGCCGAAGACGAGGTCGGCGCGGGTGCCGGTCCACTTGACCTCGCCCGTGGCGGCGTCGCGGCCCTCGAACGTGGTCTCGTCCTCGGACGTCGATGTCCATGTAGTGCCCAGGTCGAGCAGGTTGACGAAGAAGTCGTTGGTCAGCGTGCCGGGCGTGCGCGTGAAGGCACCGAGCCGGGACTGCTGATGGCCCGCTCCGAGGACGCGCAGACCACCGACCAGGACGGTCATCTCGGGCGCGCTCAGGGTGAGCAGGTTGGCCCGGTCGAGGAGCAGGTACTCGGCGGGCAGGCGGTTGCCCTTGCCGACGTAGTTGCGGAACCCGTCGTACGTCGGCTCCAGCGCGGCGAACGACTCGGCGTCGGTGTGCTCGTCGCCCGCGTCGACACGGCCCGGGGTGAAGGCCACCTCGACGTCGACACCGGCGTCCTTGGCGGCCTTCTCCACGGCGGCGGAGCCACCGAGGACGATCAGGTCGGCCAGGGAGACCTTCTTGGCGCCGGAGTTGAACTCGCCCTGGATGTTCTCCAGGGTGCGCAGGACCTGGGCGAGCTCGTCCGGGTCGTTGACCTCCCAGCCGCGCTGCGGCTGAAGGCGGATACGGGCGCCGTTCGCTCCGCCGCGCTTGTCGCTGCCGCGGAAGGTGGACGCCGAAGCCCACGCGGTGGACACCAGTTGCGCGACGGACAAGCCGGACTCGAGGAGCTTGGTCTTGAGGACCGCGACGTCCTCGGCGTCGATGGCCTCGCCCTGGACCTCGGGCAGCGGGTCCTGCCACAGCAGGGTCTCCTCCGGGACCTCCGGGCCGAGGTACAGGGACTTCGGGCCCAGGTCACGGTGGGTGAGCTTGTACCAGGCGCGGGCGAAGGCGTCCGCGAACTCGGCCGGGTTCTCGTGGAAGCGCTTCGAGATCGGGCCGTAGATCGGGTCGAAGCGCAGCGAGAGGTCCGTCGTGAGCATCGTGGGCAGACGCTTCTTCGACGGGTCGTGCGCGTCGGGGATGATCTCCTGCGCGTCCTTGGCCACCCACTGGTTGGCGCCGGCCGGGGACCGGGTCAGCTCCCACTCGTAGCCGAAGAGGATGTCGAAGAAGTCGTTGCTCCACTGGGTGGGCTTGGTGGTCCAGGTGACCTCCAGACCACTGGTGATCG
Source organism: Streptomyces asiaticus (assembly GCF_018138715.1). Taxonomy (NCBI): domain Bacteria; kingdom Bacillati; phylum Actinomycetota; class Actinomycetes; order Kitasatosporales; family Streptomycetaceae; genus Streptomyces; species Streptomyces asiaticus. The sequence continues at coordinate 90,082 of NZ_JAGSHX010000004.1, read as the reverse complement.
CGTCACCGCCCTTGCCGGTGCCATAGGTCGACTTCCAGCCCAGGCCCTGCTGCTCCATCGAGGCGGCCTCGGGGTCGTTGCCGACGGCATCGGCGGGGCCGGCGCCGTGGGTCTTGCCGAAGGTGTGACCACCGGCGATCAGGGCGACGGTCTCCTCGTCGTTCATCGCCATGCGACGGAACGTCTCGCGGATGTCGCGGGCCGCGGCGATCGGGTCCGGGTTGCCGTTCGGGCCCTCGGGGTTGACGTAGATCAGACCCATCTGGACGGCGCCGAGCGGGTTCTCCAGCTCACGGTCGCCGGTGTAGCGCTGATCGTCGAGCCAGGTGGTCTCGGGACCCCAGTACACGTCCTCGTCGGCCTCCCAGACGTCGGCGCGGCCGCCGCCGAAGCCGAACGTCTCGAAGCCCATCGTCTCCAGGGCGACGTTTCCGGTGAGGATGAGGAGGTCGGCCCAGGAGATGGACTGGCCGTACTTCTTCTTGACCGGCCACAGCAGCCGGCGGGCCTTGTCGAGGTTGCCGTTGTCCGGCCAGCTGTTCAGAGGGGCGAAGCGCTGCTGACCACGGCCGCCACCGCCGCGGCCGTCGCTGATGCGGTAGGTGCCGGCGCTGTGCCAGGCCATACGGATCATCAGCGGGCCGTAGTTGCCGAAGTCCGCGGGCCACCAGTCCTGCGAGGTGGTCAGCACCTCGGCGATGTCCTGTTTCACGGCCGCCAGGTCGAGGCCGGCGAACGCCTGCGCGTAGTCGAACTCCGCACCGAGCGGGTTGGCGACCACGGGGTCCTTGGCGAGGATCTTCAGGTTGAGCCGTTCCGGCCACCACTGACGGTTGCCGCCACCCTGGGTGGGGTGCGCGGCGCGACCGTGGGCGACCGGGCAGCCGCCCGACTCCTCGGGCTTCGCGTCGGTCACGATGGCATCGTGGTTCTCGGACATGGCAATCCTTCTGGAGAGTGGACCAAAGAGATGGGTCGGGTACTTGCTCACGCATGACGAGAAACGGGCAGAACAGAGCCCGGCAGGTGACCTCGCCCCGCGCTTCGTTGCTCAGATGGCCGTCGAACATCGTCCGGTGACGCAGGCGGAGGACTGTTCTTCACGAGCGTGCCGTGGAAACCGGTGCTCGCTGGTAGAAGCGGCTGGCGGGGACCAGTACTGTCCCCTGTCGGTCTTCGCCGTTCCGTTCCCCCCCACGCGCCCCGGGCACGTGGGGGCCTCGAGGGCACCAGCGGAGCGATCTCCGCTCGGAGGTGGTGAGAAGTCAGGTCCGAGCGGGGGCTCCTGTGCCCGGCGCGTCGACGTCACGCACCGCCGTGTCCGGCTCTGCCCGTGGCGTCTCGCGCTCATCAGGGTTCAGCGCGAGAAAAACGAAGCCCGCGAGTGTACCGCCGACACCTTGAGCTATGAGATATACCCACAGCGACGACCAGGAGAACAATCCGGCCACAGAACCGCCCACGGCAACAGCCGGGTTGAAGACCCCTCCTGATATGCCCCCCACTGCCACCGCACCTGCGAGGACGGTAAAACCGATGGCCAGGCCGTAGAAGGAATTCTGCGGGTGGTCGCTGCTGGTGGCGACATTGAGAACCACGTAGGCCAGCATGAAGGTCAAAAGTGCTTCCGCTGCGAGCGCTGCTCCGATCTGACGCCCCGACAGGGAGACGGCTGTCACCTCATCCGGATCGACGACCCAGCGACCGATCAGTCCTCCCACTAGTCCGCCCGCCACCTGTGCCACCACGTAAGCCATGGCCTCACCCCCCTTGATGCGGCCTCTCACGAAGACGCCGAGCGTGACAGCCGGGTTGAAGTGAGCACCCGAGACATGGCCTCCGGCGTACACCATCACCATGAGGGACGCGCCAATCGCCAAGGGCGCGAGGGCCGCTTTGGACAGTACTGTCGCGGTGATGGTGAAAACCAGGAATAACGCGCCGATGAATTCAGCTAACGGTTTACGCAAAGCTATCCCTTTCGAGGGTTCAGTGGTCATGGGTTCCGGTTCCGCAGCTCACAGACGACACAAAAGGACTTGTGGCGGCCCGCAACGCTGAACCAGCGGTTCCGACCAACACCCTAGGGGGGATTGGCAGATCTCTCATCGGTCGAGCTCTTACGAAACGCTGACATCGTTTCCCGCCGGGCGGAAGGCCGGCAACGGATCACGTCACAAGAGGCCCAGCAATCGACGAGGAACCGCATCAGCTCCCTTCGGCGGTTGCGCCGGTTACGACGGGTCCCGCGCCCAGACCCCCTGGGGCACCGGCACTGGGGCTGTTTCGCAGCCCGTCCATGAGATTGTCCAGCTCGTGAACGAGTCTCGTGGGAGTCACACGCCAAGCGGAGTTCGGCCTCAGCCGCGCGCCTCACAGGCCCTGGACGTTGCCCGCCATTCACGGCGCCGTCGCTGCCGACACCGAGACGTCTCGTACGCGAGAAACCGTGCTTGGGCCGCCATCACCCTCATGACCAGACGCCTCGCCCGAAAAGGCGCTACCCCCAGCCGGCCAAGGAAACCCGCGTCGGCCGACAGCTGACCGGCCATCAGGGCGAATCTTCCGGATCTTGCGGGGCTCGCGACGCGTTGATCGCCTGAAGACAGACCCAGTCCTTCGAGGAACCAGCCTCCGCGGGTCGGCGTCCCCCCCCAGAAGCCAGCAAGATCGACTCCAATGGAGGCTGCCCATGACCGGCACGGCCGCCCGCCACCTCTATGCATGCCCAGCCGCAGGAGACGCGGATTCACTTCGGCCTGGATCTCGTCGACGAAGGAGCGAAGCACACTGTCGTACTTCGCCGACCGGCCGGCAGGTTGCCCGGGTGTCGGCTGATCTCGCGGGTCAGGTCGCAGGCGCCCACCATCCGCCGGAGCATCGGCGTAGGCACCGACGGATGGACGTTCGACGGCGCCTCGTACTCCATCGAACCCAGGTGAGATGCGTCGCTGACGGCCAGTGCGTGCGGACACACGGTCGGCGTCCCCATGCGCGGCGGATCCGAGTCAGCGGCTCGTCGCCGAGGGGGAATTTCGGATCAGGCGGCCTTGATGCCGGGCGCGCAGGCGCAGCCGGCCAGCCGTACGGGCAGCGTCCCGCCGGCCGCGGCTGCCTCGACGTCGCTGAGCATGCGCTCCCGGCGATCGGCGCTGATCAGCGTGCCCCGCACCACCACCGCGTGCACGCGTTTGGTGTTGCGGATGTCGGCGAGGGGGTCGGCATCCAGGACCACGAGGTCGGCGATCGCGTCCCGCCTTACGACACCCACTTCTCGCAGTCCCAGGAACCCGGCGGGCGCGCTGGTGGCCGCCTGCAGTGCCTGCATCGGAGTGAAACCCGCTTCGACCAGGTTTTCCAGTTCGTCGTGCAGACTGAACCCGGGGTAGACGTAGGCAGTTCCGGTGTCGGTACCGGCCAGGACCGGCACCCCGGCGAGGTGAGCGGCGCCGATCCAGCGTAGGCGGGCCCGGAACAGTTCCCGGTGTTCGACCACATCCTTCGCGGTACGCCCTGCCAGATAGAGCTGTTCGAGCTGGGCCTGCCAGCCGTCGAGGGTCGCCGCGGGCAGGTAGCGCAGCCGATCGTCGTGCAGCGCCACCGACTCGGGCAGATCGAACACGCGATGCTGCGTCAGCGTGGGTACCTGGTGCGAGCGGTCGGCGGCGAGCCTGCCGAACACCTGGCGCGCCCGGGCCGGGTCAAGTGTGCGCGCAGCCAACACCTCCAGCGGGTGGGTCTGGTTGAACCAACCGTTGTAATCGCCGCTGCCGACGTTGATCTCTGCCAGGCGGCGGCGAATTTCCACCTCCGCGCTCGACGTGTCGAACCAGCTTGTGTAGATGTGCTCGAAGCTGCGCTGCCCGGCCGCACTCGCCTCGACCAGTGGGATCGCGTCAGGGGTGTGGCCGACGAACGAGACGCCCAGTTTGCGGCACTCGTCGGCGATCGCGTGGTAGGCCTCCGGTGTGAGCCTGACGTAGACCTTGATGAAGTCAGCCCCGTCGGCCACCGCCTCACGCACCGCCGCCCTGGCCTCCCTGGCGTTCGCGACTTCGACGTATGGCGAACCCCCACCCGCGAGCAGCGATTGATCGCCGTCCACGATGCCGCTGGCGACGACGGAACGGGGGCCGAAGAGTGTTCCGGCTTCGACCCGGTCACGCCACTCGTACAGCAGCGCCTGACCATTCATGTCACGGACGGTGGTGACACCGTTGGCGAGAAACAGCGGCGGGTCGATCTCTTCCTGCCCACTGCCGTGCACATGGGAGTCGATGAAGCCGGGCACGACGAACTTCCCGCGCCCGTCGACAACTTCCGCGTCCGCGGGCACGTGAACCTCACGCGTGGTGCCGACAGCGGCGATCCGGTCGCCACGCACCAGCACCGTGGCGTTGGACAGCGGCCTCCCCCCTGACGTGTCGATCACCGTGGTTCCCGTAATCGCAACTGCCGAGGCCGAGTTCGGGTTCATTGTGCGGCCTGCGGCGTGGACCGCTGGTGCGCTCATGGCCCCGGCCACGAGGCCGGCGCTCATTCCCATACCGACGCCAAGAACCCGACGCCTGGTAGGCCTTGCTGCCATCACATGTCTCCATCGTTCGTCCGGATGAACACAGGTGATCGTAAAAGCTGACACTGGCGTCAGGTGCAACTGTCGCTCGTCGGCGCGGCCGACGGCGTGATGACGTGATGACGTGATGACGTGACGCTGTCCGGACCGGACGATTCGCCGGCCGGTGACGCCGATCGTCACGCCATCGAGCCGTGATGCGCCATGAAGTGAGCTGGGAGTACCTTTCCACTGGAACCCGGGTTTCCATTGAGGCGAGCCGGGGGCGAGACCTGGAGCCCCGAGCCCCGAGCCCTGAGTGCCCGGGCTTCGGTGAGGACATGGTCGTTACCCGGCGGCCTGCGGTGACGGCTCCTCGTAGATACCGACGCTGAGAACGTGCTCGAGAACGCCGTCGAGTTTGTCGCGTGCCGCGGTCAGTTCGGTGATGCGCTGCTCAATGGCCTCACGCTCGTGCCGGATCTTGTCGAACATGCTGCTGGTGACCATTCCCGTGGACACGCACGGCAGCAGATCGACGATCGTGTGGCTGGGGAGTCCCGCGGCGAAGAGCTGCTGGATCAGCTGAACGCGCTCGACTGCGCCCTCTTCGTAGGTTCGCTGTCCGCCCGCGGTGCGGTTTGAGTCCAGCAGCCCTTGCTGCTCGTAATAGCGCAGCGAACGCACGCTGACGCCGGCCCGATCTGCCAGTTCCCCGATCCGCATCATGTCTCCCGTCACGGCCGCCTTGGCGGGCTTGTACCTGACATCACTGTCAGGTTCTAGCGTAGGCGACGGCTCCGAAAAACGGAGACCCCCACTCACCCATCTGCCCGCACCCCGGTGCACCAGCGGACGGGGCCGGGCAAGGAGGCGCAAATGAAGCTTGCGGGACAGACCGCCCTGGTCACGGGCGCAAACCGAGGCATCGGCCGCCGGTTCGTCGTCGAGCTCCTCGCTCGTGACGTGCGCAAGGTCTACGCCGGCATCCGCAACCCGGATGCCGTCGACGTGGAGATGCGCGAGGACCCACGGGTCGAGCTCGTGCGCCTGGACATCACCGACATCGACATGGTCGAGGCGGCAGCACGCCAGGCCGAAGACGTGTCGGTGCTGATCAACAACGCCGGGATCATCGCCTACCAGCCTCTCCTGGAGGCCGACGTCGACACCATCAGGCGCGAGATCGAGACAAGCGTGTTCGGGACCCTTTCCATGGCCCGCGCGTTCGCCCCCGCACTACGTGCGCGCCAGGGCGCGATGACCAACATCCTGTCCGCCCTGGCATGGTTCTCCTACCCCGGCTCCGGCGGCTACTCCGCGGGCAAGGCCGCCGCGTGGAGTCTGACCAACAGCCTGCGTCTGGAGCTCGCCCCCGCGGGTGTCCTGGTCCAGGGCGTGCATCTGGGATCGGTCGACACCGATTTCAGCGCCGGGTACGACGGATTCAAGATCGACCCCACCGACGTCGCACGCTCCACTCTCGACGGAATCGAGAACGACCAGATCGAAGTCCTCGTCGACGACTGGAGCCGAGCCGTCAAGGCCGCACTCACCAGCGAACCCAACGCCGTGCTCAACGAACTGATCGGCTAGACCGGGCTGATCTGCGCAGATGGCTCCGATGGAAACGCATCGGAGTACGCATCGCCCGCAAAGGCATCGAGTCCAGCGAACGCTTAGGGCGACGCCGGTGGGTCATCGAGCGCACCATGTCGTGGCTGTCCGGATACCGCCGACTCAGCCCCCGCTACGAACGCAATCCCCGCAACTACCTGGCCTTTCTCGGGCTCGCCGCCACCCTGTGCTGCTACAACAGGCTCGTCCGCCTCACCACATAGGACCCGGTCTTAGTCGAGGAGTTGGTAGGTCGGCTACCGTCCCGATGACCGCGCGTCGTATGCGTGCTGCGCCGACAGGACCTCGTCGCTGTGCTCGATCGTCCATTCGTGCAGGCGTGTGAAAGGGCCGCGGAACGATTCGCCGAGTGGTGTGAGGGAGTACTCCACGCCGAGCGGGGAGGTTTCGAGCACCCGGCGCTGGATCATGCCGTTGCGTTCGAGTCTCCGCAGTGTCTGGGTCAGTACCCGCTGTGTGACGCCCTCCAACTGTCGCTTGATCTCGTTGAACCGCGTCGGTTGCTCCAGGACCGCCATGACCATCATCGACCACTTGTCGGAGATCTGATCGAGGATGGGCCGGCTCGGGCACTCGGCACTGAATCGCGGAGTGACGTGGGGCGGCAGGGGCGTGGGGCTGGTATCCATCAAGATCCTTGGTTGTCGAAAAGTGCGTTATTGACCGTTCACGGCGCAGAGACCAGGGTTGGTATCCGTTGCAAACCTACTAGCTCACCGCAAACCTTGGAAGACTCATGAACCTGGACCAGTACACGACACTCCGCGTCGCCATCGATGGCGGAGTCGCGCGGATCAACCTGGACAATCCCCCTGTCAACGTGCTCAGCGGAACCCTGATCCGCGAACTGCACGACGTGCTCGCGAAACTGCGGGACGACCGTTCGGTCCGCGTCATCGTGTTCTCCAGCGCCAACCCCGAGTTCTTCGTCGCACACGTCGACATCCACATCCTCGAGGAGATGGACGAGCTGCAGGAGATCGCGGACCGCAACCCGAACACCAACCTCTTCCAGGGGGTCGGCGAGCTGCTGCGTCACCAGCCGCAGGTGACGATCGTCAAACTGGCGGGCAAGGCGCGAGCCGGAGGCGCCGAGTTCATCGCGGCGGCCGACATGACCTTCGCCGCGCGGGAAACCGCGGGCATCGGCCAGAGCGAGGTGTTGATGGGCATCGTGCCGGGTGGCGGAGGCACGCAGTACCTGCGCGAGCGGGTCGGGCGCAACCGGGCGCTGGAACTGCTGCTCACCGGTGACCTGGTGGATGCGGACACCGCGGCCGCCTACGGGTGGATCAACCGTGCGGTGCCCGCGGCCGAGCTGGACGCGTTCGTCGACGGGGTGGCGGAGAAGATCGCCGCGCTCTCCCCGGAGCTCATCGCCGCCGCCAAGCAGTTGGTGCCTCCGGCGGACCTGACCGACGGCCTGCGAGCGGAAAACGACGCATGGGCCGAGCTGGTGAGCGGGGATCTGCCGGCACGACTCATGACGGGGGCGCTGGAGCGCGGTGCGCAGACTCCGGCGGGCGAGCGCGACCTGGAGTCGGTCATGCGAAGCCTCGCTGCCGGCCTGTAGAGCGAGAGTCACGGCCTGCTGGATCGACCGGTGCCGCCCCCGCGCGGCCCAGTGAGCCCGCGGCCGGCCATGTGACCCACGCCTCGGCGAACAACTCGCCGACGTACAAACGGCCCAAAGACCCAGCCGTCGGCCACAACGTGGGACGAACGCGATCGGACCTGCCGATGGTCCGCGGCACGTTCGATCCGTCTCAGCTGACCGCTCGCGAGGCGGCGATCTCGCGGCCAAGGAAATCAGACCACGACGCGGTACTGGCCCCCGCCGTGGTGACATGCGCGGTCCCTGGCCAGTGCCGTGGACCGCGCCACAACCAAGAGGAGAGACGAAGCAATGAGGGCAGCCTTCTACGACACGCCCGGTCCCGCGAAGAGCGTGCTGCGGGTGCTCGACGTCGAGCACCCCGAACCCGGCCCCGGCCAGGTCCGCGTCCGCGTCGCACTCTCTGCGATCAACCCGGGCGACATGTTCATACGAATGAACTCCACCCCGCAGGACTTCCAGCGCGTCGGCGAGCACACCGGCCGCATCCCGCACCAGGACGGCACAGGCACGATCGACTCGGTCGGCGCAGGCGTCGACCCGAGCCGGGTCGGTGAACGCGTGTGGATCTGGATGGCCGGCGCAGGCCATCCGTGGGGGACCGCAGCGGAGTGGACCGTAGTGCCGTCCGAGCAGGCCGTTGCGCTGCCGGACGGGATCTCCGACGAGCTCGGCGCGTGCCTCGGCATCCCGGCGATGACCGCGCACTGGTGCCTGCACGCCGACGGCTCGCCCCGCGACCGCACCGTACTCGTCGCGGCAGGTGCGGGCGCCGTCGGGCACTACGCGATCGAACTCGGCCGGATCGCGGGCGCACGGATCGTGACGACGGTCAGCGGGCCGGAAAAGGCCGCGTTGGCCAAGGCCGCGGGTGCAGACCTCGTCGTGAACTACCGCGACGCCGACGCCGCCCAGCAGATCCTCGACGGAGTCGGGCCCGTCGACCGGATCATCGAGGTCTCGCTGACCGACAACCTCGAATTGGACCTGGCCGTCACCGGCCCGGGAGCAACCATCGTGACCTACGCAGCACAGCCCGACGACCCGACCCTGCCGGTCTTCCGGCTCATGTGGTCCAACCTGGTGCTGCGGTTCGCGCTGTTCCTCACCGAACCGCGGGATGCGCTGCTGCGTGCCGCCGCCGAGATCACCGCAGCCCTGCGCGAGGGCGCCCTCACGCCACTGCCAGTGCACTCCTTCAGTCTTGACGACGTCGCGGCCGCACACGAGGCCGTCGAGAACGGCATCATCGGGAAGGCTGTACTCGACCTGCGTTGATCAGTCCATTGCGAACAGCACGAGAATGAGCCATAACTTCCTGCCTCCAGGGTTCAGAACGAACTCGTAGCCGCGGCTTGCCGCATCCATCGAGCGGGCCGAGGAGCAGGTGGACAGTCCAGGAGGTCGCCGCGGGAGGCGAGTTCGTCGAGGACCAGGCGGTGGAGCTTGGCCCACACCGGGCCTTCGAAACAGCTCCCACCGCTCGTCCGGCACCAGCCGCTCAACAATCACCACCACGGCCAGCAGCGCACCCAGCAGAATGAGATGACTTCTACCGGTAGTTCGTTAAATCCGGTGGTGGTGTGGGTTGACGGCTGGTCGGGTTGGTCGTAGGCCGGTGGTAGGAGTCAATTGCCTTGCTGGGGGCTGAAGATGACCGCTCGCCGTCCGTGTCCGCCTGCGCCGGGGCCGTTGGAGGACTACGCGGCCCGGTTCGACGACCTCTTCTTCAGCCTGGCCCAGCGGCGAGGGTTTCGCGAGTACCTGACCGGACTGCTGGCGCCACGGGAGCGGAACAAGACGATCACCTGTCTGGCCCGGGCGGAGCCGGTGGCCGGTGCGGGGATGCCGGCGGTGCAGCGGCTGCAGTTCTTCCTGTCCGAGTCGCCCTGGGAGGTCGAGCAGGTCAACGACCGGCGGCTTGAACTGCTGCGCGAGCAGTCGGCGACGGCTCCGCACGACGGCGGGGTCATCGTGATCGACGACTCCGGGGACCGCAAGGACGGCACAGCCACCGCACATGTCGGCAGGCAGTGGCTGGGCCGGCTGGGCAAGACGGACAACGGCATCGTCACGGTGACCACGGTGTGGACCGACGGCCGTGTGTACTACCCGCTGCACGCCACTCCCTACACCCCGCCCACCACTTCGCCCGCGGCCGCTCCGACCCGGCCTTCCGCACCAAACCGCAGCCGGCCGCCCACCTCGCGGCCCGCGGGAAGGAGGCGGGCTTCGACTGCCGCGCGGTGGTCGCCGACTGCGCCTACTTAAGTCAGCGACACCTGGTACCTCGCACTGCGCCAGGCCGGCCTGGCCTACGTGGTCGCGCCCTAGCCGCACCGCGGCACCTGGGCCCCGGCAGACCAGCCGCACACTCCCATCGAAGCGGCCCACGCCCTGACCTGGCGCGATGCCAGGCGTCCAGGCGACTGGACGCCCGTGGAGCGTCACTTCCGTGACGGGCACACCGAGACCTGGTGGGCCGCCGATGCCCGCCTGGGCGGATACGGACCCGACTCACCCTGCCGGCTGGTCGTGGCCACCACCGACCCAGCCGGCCTCCCGGAGAAGGCCACCTGGTACCTGGCCACCAAACTGCCCCACCCCGACGCACCCCACCCCGACGCACCCCACGCCGCCACCGGCCCGCACCCGCCGGCCGGCCTCACCGAGATCGTCCGCCTCTACGGCCTGCGGCCCTGGATCGAGCAGAGCTACAAGCAGGTCAAGGACGAACTCGGCTGGGCCGACTTCCAAGTCCGCTCCGACCGCGCCATCCGCCGCCACCAGATTCTGGTCAACTGCGCCTTCTCCTTCTGCTGGGACCAGTGGTTCGCCCCACCAGGGCCCCTGGATACCACCGGGCCGGACCCGTGCCCCGACAAGGGGCCAGAGAGGGGGACCGGCCCCGTCCCACCAGCCCCAACAGCCTTGTTGGCCCAGGGCCTTACGAGCCATCCGTTCCTGGCTCACCCCCGCCACCACCCTCACCCGATGGTGGCGAGCCTGGACGGACACCGACCCACCCTCCGAGCTCCAGGCCCTGATCGACGCGGTCACCACCGGACACGGCATTGACCTCTACCGCCGGATTTAACGAACTACCGGTAGACGCCGCTTCAGTTGGCGTGATCTTGCGGCAGTCTGGAGTGATGACTGCCGCGTTTGTCGAGCGGATGGCGCCGGAAGACCTGTGGACGTTGTTCCAGCGGGTGGTGCCCCCGGCGCCGGTTCGTCCGCAGGGTGGAGGGCATCGTCGGCGGGGACCGCGAGGTGCTGGCCGCCATCATCTTCGTGGCGACCTCGGGCTGCACCTGGAACCAACCGCCACCAGGCTTCGGCCTGTCGGGCGTGACCGCTTTCCGTCGGTTCACCGAGTGGACCGAGGCCCGGGTGTGGCCCAAGCTCCACCGCCTGGTCCTGGACGAACTCGCTTCCCGGGGCGAGCTGGACTGGTCGCGGTGCGCGATCGACTCCGTCAGTGTCCGGGCGCTCAAAGGGGGGCAGCTGACGGCATCCCGCCCATCCCGCGGAGCGGGTCTGCCGACTCCGGCGTTGTCAGGGTGTGTCAGCTTCGCAGGCCGCCAGAGGCGGTGAGGCGCTCTCCGGTGACCCATGCGGCGTCGTCGGAGGCGAAGAAGACCGCCGCCCGCGCCAGATCCTCGGGCTGGCCGATGCGGCCCAGGGGGGTGCGCCCGATCATGTCCGTCTCGGCGTCACTGCCGATGAAGCCGGCCGCGTGGATACCTTCCGTCTCCACACCGCCAGGGGCCAGGGTGTTCACTCGGATTCCGCGAGGGCCGAGCTCGGCGGCCAGGACTCGCGTCAAGGCATCGACGGCGCCCTTCGTCGCGGCGTACACCGACATCCCCGGCACCGCGCGGGCGCTGTCCAGCGATCCGATGTTGATGACCGACCCGCCGTCGGACCCGAAGTACTTAAGGGCTTCCTGGATCGTACGGATCGGTCCGGTCACGTTGACGGAAAGCTGACGGTCGATCTCCTGCTGCGTGACGGTCTCCAGCGGCTGTGCGTGATAGACACCGGCATTGTTGACGAGGATGTCGAACCGGCCGTACGCCTCTACGGCCCTGGCGAAGAGGCGCTCAACATCCGCAGGCACCGACACGTCGCCCTGCACGGCGATCGCGGTCCCCCCTCGCGCCTGGATGTCCTGCACCACCCGCTCGGCGCCGGCGGCACTGGAGGCGTAGTTGACCACGACCGACGCTCCGGCCGCGGCGAATTCCCGCGCGATGCCCGCCCCGATGCCCTTGGAAGCACCCGTCACGAGCGCGACCTTTCCCGCCAGTCTCGAATCGGCGTTCTTCGGCGATACCCCGTCGCCGCGGCCAACACCTGTCTGATTTGCCATGATTGCCACTCCCGTCCATGTTGGTGAGCGTCCGGGTGACGCGGGCCTCCGGGGCAACTGCCCGGGATCGGGGCGATGCGTTGTCGAACAGAACCCGCCGGGCGGCCTCGCCGCCACGGGCCCCTCACAGGCACGCCCGTACCGGCTCCCGCCCTGATGGCCACCGCTTTCGGCGGCGGCGATCCACCGGACATGCACCACGGTACGATCCGCGAGACATAGAGACAAATAGTGTCAGCGCATACTTGAGATTGGCATTGCCTATGCCACTGGGGGGTGGAAACGGATGAACCTGCGGCAATGCGAATACGCTCTGGCTGTGGCCGAAGAAGGCTCCATGGCCGCGGCTGCTGAGCGTCTGCGCGTCACGCAGCCGTCCTTGTCGCAGCAGATCGGCGCTCTGGAAAGCACCTCGGTGTGCAGCTGTTCACTCGGACGTCGGGCGGGGTCACAGTGACCATGGCCGGACGCGCCTTCCTCGCCGAGGCAGAGATCGCGACCACCGCGTCCCGCAGAGCCGTCCTGGCTGCCCGTGCCGCCTCCGGGGAACTGGCCGGTGAACTCATCATCGCCGTCCACATGGGCCTGGGAGCACGACAGCTCCCTCTGGCACTGGGCCGGCTCCGCCACCGCCACCCGAAACTCCAGGTCATTCTCCACGAGGAGCCCGATCCAGCGGATATGGAACGGCTGGCCCGCCAGGGAACGCTCGACATGGTCCTCGTCCACCGCATCCCCACCGGCTGCACATTCGACATCCACCCCCTGGGCGAGGAGACCTACGTCGCCGTCCTGCCCGAGGGACACCCGCTCCTGGCCAGTGACAGGGCCCTGCGCATGGCAGACCTCGCGACACAGGGATGGGTGCGCTTCCGTCGCGCCAGCCTGCTCGACGAATACCTCGCGCGCCTGCTCGCCGACGCGGGCATCAGCCCGCCCACGGTGGCCCGAGCGTCACAGATCTCCACCGCCGTGCGACTGGCAGCCCAGGGCTTGGGCGTCACCGTGGTTCCGGCATCGGCCGTGCCCGAAAGCTTCGAACAGCTAGCCCGCCCGTTCCTGCCTTCCCTGACCGAACCCGTCATCGTCGGTACACGCCGCCACCCAGGTTCGGCGGAGGCAGCCGTGCTCGACCACCTCCATCAGCAGAACTGGTGCGGCACCAGCCTCCTCGCCCCGCATACCGCCCTTTGAGCCATGGGCCTCACTGGTCGTCGGCCGCGTGCTTGTCCCGGAGGGGCCGTAGGCCGCCAGGCGGGTCGGGGAGCTGGAAGGAACGCCTGTTCGGCGCCGGTTCAGGAGAACACCTCCAGCAGCTCCTCGGGCAGGTCCACCCTCGGTGGCATCGCGTTCACTGCGGCCCGCAACTCCAGCAGGGAGGCCGGTTCGGGTTCCGGCTCCGGGACCGCGAAGTGCAGGCGGCCGTCGTCGTCGAAGGCGATCTGCGCGTTGTCCGGGACCCGGGCGACGACCTCCCGGTAGGTGCCCTCCAGCAGCGCGGCCGGATGCCCGCCCGCCTCCCTGGACGGGTTCGGCGAGGCAAGCACGGTCGGCCTTGTCTGCTGCCACGCCTGGCCGGCCGGCAGCCACTCCCAGGGCTACGACTACCGGCACCTTCGACGATGGCTTGCTTACCGTGGCATCCGGCACCGCCTCGCCCGCAAGGCCATCGAGTCGTCCCCGCGTCTGGGCCGGCACCAATGGGTCGTGGAGCGGACTAACCGCAGCCACCTGGACTCCGACGCGAAGCCCGGCATCGCCTGGGTCACGACAAGGCAGACGAGCTGACGAGCTCGGAGTCCGTCAACCGCGGCGGGCGGCTCAGCCATCGGGTATCTCCGATCTCATCGTCGATCTTCACATGCAGTGCTGTGAGCGGGGTGTCCCTGGTCGCTTGTCACGGAACGATCTCGGGCGCCTTGTCTGCGTTCCCGGACGCACCGTCAGTATGGGGGAACCACTGGGCTGGAGAGCCGTTTTGCCAGGTGACCGACGCAAAGCGCCTCAAGAACAACCAACAGGATCACCCACAGTGCCCCTTTGCGGCAGCGAGTCTGGCCGCAACGTCCTCATTGACAATCGGAACGTCGCTCCGTATAAGTGAAACGGAGGAATGCTCCGATTACTTTTCAAGGGGTAGGGCCATTGAGTGACAGCCCGCGCGCGGTGTTCGAGAAGCTGCTGGCCGGCATGGTCAACCGCGACTTCGACAATCTCTGGCGGCTCTACGCGCCGGACGTCGTGCTGGAGCACCCGTTCGCGGTGCCGGAGCCGACCGTGACCCGCGGTCAGGAGGGCCTGCGGCGGCTTCTGGACGGACTGCGGGAGTGGTTCGAGATGACCGCGAAGAACGTGACCATCTACGAGACGGCCGACCCCGAGGTCATCGTGGCCGAATGGGACTACGAGACGCGCGTGCCCGGCACCGACAAGCAGCTCACCACGGCCAACGTGATCGTGATGCGCGTTCGCGACGGCCAGATCGTCGAGTCCCGCGATTACCACAACCACGCGGCCCTCGCTCAGATCATCACCGGCTGAGCGCCCTGCGCCTGGTCAAGGGCCGGGGGTATGCCTACTGGCTATAGTCGCCGTCACCCTGGCACAAACACGATTATCAGCGCAGCTCGCACACGGTCTCTCATCGTCCACGACCAAGTAGGAATCACTCATCTAGCCGCCCACCGTCACTGGTCGTCGGTCACGGCTGGACGGCCCGGTGGCCGTCGTGCAGACCGGTCAGACGGTCAGGCGGTGGTTTCGTGAACGGCCTGGTCGGTGTTGCTGGGTAGGGTCGGGTTGTGGATCCCGACTGCGCATATCCTGAGGGTGGCCCTGGCGTGCGTGCCGGACAAGCGCGGGGTGGGTTGTCGTCTCGTACGGTTCGGGCGTTGTGGTGGGGTTCGGCTGGTGTGGTGCTGGCTGTTCTGGGTGTTTCAGTCCTCGTCGCCGGCACCGAGCACGGCCGGCAACTCCCCGCGGCTGCGGCCGCCGCTCTGGTCCTGGCGCAGGTCTGCGCCCTGCGGTGGCAGACACGCGCCCCGGTCACCGTCCTGGCCGTGAACGCGGCCACAGGGCTCGCTGTGTGGGCGTTGCTGCCGGTGGTGACGTTGACCGGGGCGCTGCTTGCGGCGCAGGTCACCTTGTGTGTGTTGTCGGCGACCAGGCCGCGCCGGGTCTCGGTGCGGGCGTTGGTGGTGATGTGTCTGCCGGCGTCGGTGGCGTTTGCGGCCGGCGGCCTGGCGGGTTTGGCGGTTTATCTGCTGACGGTGGTCCTGGCGTGGACCGCGGGCCAGTGGCGCGGGGCTCAGCAGGCACGCATCAGGGCGGAGATGCGCCGGGCTGTGGTGGAGGAACGTGCCCGGATCGCCCGCGAGGTGCACGACGTCGTGGCACACACCCTGTCGGTGATGGTCATCCAGGCGGGCGCCGCGGATGATGTGTTCACCCAGCGGCCCGAACAGGCACGGCAGGCACTGCG
The DNA here is from genome assembly GCF_018138715.1 of Streptomyces asiaticus. NCBI lineage: Bacteria > Bacillati > Actinomycetota > Actinomycetes > Kitasatosporales > Streptomycetaceae > Streptomyces > Streptomyces asiaticus. Next base: position 74,418 of record NZ_JAGSHX010000004.1, on the reverse strand, counting down.
CGCCATCGAGACATCCGCCCGCTCCGCCCTGGGCGAACTGCGCCTGCTGCTGCGCGTGTTCCGGCCCGACGCGGGGGAGGACGGGCCGGGGGAGGACGGTGCGGGGGAGCAGCGGGGGCCGGGCCCCTGGCTCGCCCGCCTTGACGAACTGGCCGACACCGTACGCGCGACCGGGATGACGGTACGCCTCCACCGCACCGGCGTCACCGGTACGCTGCCGGCCGCGGTGGACTTGGCGGCTTACCGGATCGTGCAGGAGGCTCTCACCAACACTTTGCGTCACGCGCCCGGTGCCGATGAGGTGAGTGTGCGCATCACGGCAGAGGCGCAGTATGTGATGATCACTGTGACTGACAACGGGCCTGTGCCGCAGTGTGGTTCGCCGCATGGCAGTCCGGCCACGGCGGGAGCCGGACGCGGTCTGGTGGGCATGAGGGAACGTGTCCGGCTGGTGGGCGGCAGTCTGCATGCCGCCCCGCTGCCCGCGGGCGGGTTCGAGGTGGCGGCGCGGCTGCCGGTGGAGGAGGTCTGATGACGCTGCGCGTGGTGGTGGCCGACGACCAGGCTCTGGTCCGTACCGGATTCCGCATGATCATCGACGCGCGGGAGGACCTCGAGGTGGCCGGTGAGGCCGTTGACGGTCAGGAAGCGGTGCGGCTGACGCGGGAACTGGTCCCCGACGTGGTGCTGATGGATGTCCGCATGCCCGGTCTGGATGGTATCGAGGCCACCCGGCAGATCGCCTTGTCCGGCAGCCGGGCGAGGGTGCTGGTACTGACTACCTGGGACGTGGATGCCCACGTCGTCGCGGCCCTGCGGGCCGGAGCGAGTGGCTTCCTGCTCAAAGACATCCGTCCTGCCGAACTCGTCGACGCCATCCGCCTCACCGCACGCGGCGATGCCCTGCTGGCCCCGGCCGTGCTCAGCCGTGTCCTGGACCGCTTCCTGCGCACCACACCCGACCCGGCGCCGCCTCCCTCCCTTGCCGGCCTCTCCGCCCGCGAACGGGAAGTGCTCACGCTGATCGGACAGGCACTGTCCAATGCCGAGATCGCCCAGCGGCTGCGCCTGTCCGAGGCCACCGTCAAGAACCACCTCACCGCGATCCTGCGCAAACTGGGCCTGCGTGACCGTGTTCAGGCCGTCGTGGCCGCCTACGACCACGGCCTCGTCCGCCCGCGCCGCCCCTGACGACGGTGGCTGTTCACGACCACGGTCTGCTACGCCCGCGCTGCCCCTGACGACGTCCGTTCACGCCCACGGCCTCGTACACCCGGGCCGCCCCTGGCTGCGACGGCGGCCTACGACCCTGCCTTGTGCACCGACGCCACCCCTACGCCTGCGGCGTCATACGCCCGAGCCCCCTGCGACTGACAACGGCCTCATACGCCCGAGGCCCCTGCGACTGACAACGGCGTCATACGCCCGGGCCCCCTGCGGCTGACGGCGGCCTCGTACACCCACGGCCCTGATGCGCCCGCGGTCCTCGTTCGCCTACGGCCCTGATGCGCCCGCGCCGCCCGGTGACAACACCGCCGCCGTCTCCTCCTTGAGGAGGAGTCCGGGCCAGGGCCCTCCTGTGCTCCTACTGCCAGTCCCATCCTGCGGCCGATCCGGGGCCGGGGTGCCCGGTCATAGCGTCGAGGTGTGATCGATGACTTGGCCTGCCTCATGTATCTGCTCGCCCACGACGCCGCAGCCGAGGGCCCGTATGACCGTTCCCGGACCGAGCTGCTGGTCCGCACCGCCGCTCTGGCCGACCTCGCGCTGCGCGGCCGGCTGGGGGAGAACGACAACACGGTCAGCGTGTCCGGCACCGAGCCCACCGGCGTCCCCGTCCTGGACGGCGTTCTGCGCGACGCTGCCGGCGGCGGCTGGAAGCATCTCATGCGCCGTCACCGCAGGCAGACTCTGACCCAGGTGGAGGACCAGCTCGCCGCGGCGGGAGTCCTCACCGTGGACGAACCCCGTACCCGTTTCGGCACCCGGCGCCTGACCGTGGCCGACCCCGGCGTGCCCGCCGCACTCCGCGCCCGGGTGTCCGCGGCGCTGCACGGGGACGGCCCCGCGCGCGAGATCCCCGCCGCCGACGCCGTGCTGCTGGCGCTGGCCGCGGCCGGCGGCATCCGCTCGGTCGTCTCCCGGCAGGACCACAAGACCCACCGTGCCCGTATCGACGCCTGCACCGGGCGTCTGGCCGCCCTCGCGCCCGGCCTGGGGAAAGCCGTACGCGCTCTGCCGATGACGATGATCGCCGCGCAGGGCGGCATGGGCGGCAGCTGACCGGAAGAGGGAGATGAGGAGCATGCACCGCACCCTGACCACCCTGGGCTGCGCCCTGACCGCCGTACTCGCGACGGCCTGGTCCGCGCCCGGGTCCGCAGCGCCACCGACGACGGCCTCGTCGGCCCGGCCCACACCACCACCGACGACGGCCCGGCCCACACCACCACCACCGACGACGGCCCGGCCCGCAGCACCATCTACAAAGCCCGCCCCGCCCCCCGCAAAGCCCGTCCCACCCCCTGCTCCCACGACCGTACGCACCCACAATGGCCCGGTGCGGGGCACCGCCCACCACGGCTACCGCACCTTCGAGAACATCCCCTACGCGGCACCCCCGACCGGCAGGCTGCGCTGGGCACCGCCCCACCCTCCAGCCCCCTGGCACGGGATACGGGACGCGACCGGGCCCGCGAGTGCCTGCCCACAGCCGCCCGGCGAGGTCCCCGGCGGCAGCACCGACGAGGACTGTCTCCACCTGAACGTCACCACACCCGACAGCGCACGGCCGGAAAACCCAGGGCCGGAACGCCCCCGGCCGGAACACTCCCGGCCGGCGCACCCCCGGCCGGTGATCGTGTGGCTGCACGGCGGCGGCTTCACCACCGGAACGGGCAACTCCTACGACACCCACCGCATGGCCACCCGCGGCGACGTCGTGGTCGTCACCGTCAACTACCGCCTCGGCGCCCTCGGCTTCCTCGCCCACGCCGGTCTGCCCGGCTCCGGCACCTTCGGCCTGGCCGACCAGCAGGCGGCACTGCGCTGGGTCCGCGCCGAGATCGGCGCTTTCGGCGGCGATGCGCACAACGTGACACTGGCCGGCGAGTCCGCCGGCGGCTACAGCGTCTGCGCCCAGCTCGCCTCACCCGCCGCCGCGGGCCTCTTCGAGAAGGCGATCATCCAAAGCGGCCCGTGCACGGGCCGCCCCGACCGGCCCTTCGCCCCGTCCTCCATCCCGCTGTCCACGGCGCGCGCCGCGGGCGCGGACCTTGCGGCAAAGGCTGGCTGCGGCTCCGCCCGCGACGTCCTGGCCTGCCTGCGGCGCGTGGACGTGAACCGCCTGCTCGCGGCCCAGGACACCGACCAACTCCCCGCCCACACCACCCCATTGCTGCCCCGAGACCCCGCGGCGGCGATCGCCGCCGGCCGCTTTCACCGTGTGCCGGTGCTCATCGGCAACAACCACGACGAGGGCAACGGCTGGGCCGCCGGGATCATCCAGGCCGGCCATCCCATCACCCCCGGCACCTGGCCCGACGTCGTGGCCGCCTTCTTCCCCGCCCCGCGGCAGGCGAAGGCGGTCGTCCGCGCATACCCGGTGCACACCACCGATGGCGGCCCGGTCTTCGGCGCCGTCATCGGCGACGCGGACTTCGCCTGCCCCACAACGCTCACTCACACCCTCCTTGCCGCCCATGTGCCCGTCTGGGCTTATGAGTTCGCCGACGAACACGCCCCACCGCTCACCCCGGGCGCGCCGCCGTTCCCGCTCGGCGCACCGCACGCGTCCGAACTGCCCTACCTCTTCGACCTCGGCGGCCGCCCCCGCGACCTGACCCCGGCACAGCACCGGCTGGCCAACACCATGATCGACTACTGGACCCGCTTCGCCCGCACCGCCAACCCCAACAGCCCCTCATCACCCCACTGGCCCCGCCGGACACCGCTCTCCCTGGCACCGGACCACATCGCCCCCACCCACACCGCGCACTCCCGCCATCGCTGCACCTTCTGGAACACCCTCAGGTGACCACGCAGACAACCCTCGTGTGGGTCCACCGGCTGAGCCGCCGGCCTACAGACCCACACCACACGCACCCACGCGATGCTCGCGCCTGCGAGGGACATCTCGCGGTAGGCGGCAAGCGCTTCGGGCAGCGATCTCCCGAGTGCGGCGAGGTGCTCCCGCACAGTCCCCACATCACCGCGTTCCACGGGTCCCGTGGCCCCGGCCATGCCCCGCCGCAGCGCGTTGTCCAGGGCTGCCCGCAGCCGGTTGTGGCGTCCTTCCCACTGACTCCAGGTGCCCTGGTCGGCTCTCACGAGGTGGCCGGGCCGGTTCCGGTCCATGCCGATGGCACGGCTGCCACTACTCGCCGCCATGGCGGGGACGGGCCTGCCCTTGGCGTCTTTTTCCTGGTCACAGTCGTGTTAGCCGGATGTTAGCGGGACAGCGGTGGTGCGGTAGTGGTGCGGTAGTGGCCCCGGTCAGGGTTGGTGTCGTACCGAGCAGACCACGACACGGACCACTGTGGGGGACCCGACATGCGCTCCAACACCACTGTCCGCATCGCCCGCCGTCGCACCCTCCGCGTCGCCGACGCGGTCCTGACCGCGGCCGCCGCCCTGACCCTGACAGCCTGCAACGGCTCGGACGGTGGCGACACGAAGTCCGCGGGTCAGGCCGACACGGCTCCGGCCGGGTCCGGGGGCTCCTCGGGTTCCTCCGGCGGTGCGCAGGGCTCCGACGCCAAGGCCGAGGGGGCGGAGGCGGGCGCCGCGCAGGATCAGCCGGGCGGCGGGCAGGCCGACACCGAAGGCGGCGGCAGGGCGCACGCGGGTGTCGAGCGCTGCCGCGCCGCGGCGGTTTCCCCGGTGTGGATCTGTCCTCGGTGAACGGCGGCGAGCGCTGGTCCCTGGTCCGCTCCTCGCAGAAGTGGAGCTCTGTGGAGGTGGCGGCCGGCCAGAGCACCGAGTTCATCCTCAATCTCGCCTTCACAGGGGAGGAAGAGGGCTTCTACCAGCCGGCCTGGGTCGAGATCACCCCGCCCGACGAGACCAGGGCCCTCAAGATCGAGTGGCCCTGGGCGACCGGCACCCTCGTCGACCAGCGCAGCGCCACCCACCCCGGCACCTTCGTCAACCCCATCGGCTGACCAGCTCACAGCCGTGCCACGAAGGCCCACTGCCCCGCTGCCCTGGTGTGTGACGGCACCAGGGCAGCGGACTTTCCATCCCACGGCCCGCGCCCCCTTCGCGATCGCTGCCGACGTTGTTCTCCCGCGCCCCGCCCCAGCTCCACGTGATCGCGACTGCGTTCCTTTTCTGGACAGTTTCGCCTCAGAAGACGGGCGGTTTCGCCCGATCGAGTGCCCTCGGTCAGGGGTGCCCGGGAGGGGCATCGTGCTGCGCGTACTCCTCGGCGAGGGCGCACATTTCACCGATGTACTGCCTCAACTTTTCAGGGGGCGTGGTTCGGTCGTTGACCCATTGGCTCCAGAGCCCGTCCGGTTCCAGGAACCCGGCGGCGTGCGTGGTGCCGAGGGCTCCGTCGAGGTGTAGGAGCGCGCCCAGCGCCCATTCCTGGTCGTATCGGCACTCGGGCCGCCGGAGGTAGCGGTCCAGGTAGGTGGTAAGCAAAACCGCGTCCTCGGTGGTGCCGAGCAGGGCGAGTGCGATGCAGTAGCCCTGGCCTGCGTAAGTGAGTTCGCTGGCGAGCAGGAGGCCACCAATGCGCTTGCGGAACTGCTCGCGGCGGTCCAGCCCGATCATCCATGCCGCGGTTATACGGGAGCGCCAATTGGGCTGGAGCATGAATGCGAGTTCGGCGTCAGTGACACTCCGCGAGTCGAGGCCGAGGGTCTGGAGGAACTGTGTGCGTTCCTCGGTGGGCAGCCTGACGAAGTTGCCGTGGAGCAGGTCCAAGTAGCGGCCGGTCTTGGGGCTCGGAGTGGCCATCACGTAGCGGCGGAGGGTCTCGGTTCCCGGGTCGGGCATCGGCTCAGGGAAGGGCATGGACGCATCCTGGCTGCGGTGGATGGGCCGGTCCAGTGGGTTCCCAGGTCGGAGAAGGCTGCAGACGGCCTCTTCATCGGGGGGTGGAACGGGGCCCAGTTCAACCCGCTCCAGGGCTCTCCCCGCCCCGCTGTCCCTTGGCGCGCGGCAGTTGGCCGCTCTGGCGCTTAGGCGTTCGGCGGCAGCGGTCAAGAAGTTGAACAGGTGAAGGCGTCGGTCTCGCCCTGAAGCGATCAGTTACGGCACTGGGCGGACATTCTTCTCACGTCCCGGCGAGGGTGGCCCGCAGTTCGTCGGTCACTGTGTGCAGGCAGCTACCGAAACTCGCATGCCCTTTGCCCTCGATCCAGTGCCGGAAGGCGTTCTGGAAGACCACCGTGGCGAGCTGCGCGACCAATTCGGCTGTCTCGGCCTTCACCTGACGTTGCTTCAGGGCATCGCGGATCGCCTCGGTGATCGCGACCGCCTTGGTTCGTTCGCGCTCCTGCAACTCTGGGCTGGCGTCGATCACCGCACGACGCTCCGTCGCGCCGTCCACCTGCTCGACGAGTTGGGCACCGACTCGCGCCAGGGCGTCGAGGACAGCAGCGAGCGGAGCCGCGTCCGGGTCTGCCGCCAGGACCGCCTCCGCAAGTGCCGGGGGCAGGCGTTCCGAGCCGGCGAACAGGACCTCGCGCTTGTCCGGGAAGTAGCGGAAGTAGGAGCGCCGGGTGAGTCCGGCCCGCTCGGCGATATGGGTGACCGTCACATTGTCGTAGCCACGCTCCAAGTAAAGCTCCAGAGCCGCCCGCTTCAGGCGCTCTTCGGCACCCGGATCCCACCTCGCCATAGGTCGACAGTAACAGGTGATGTCCCACTGTGTCATCAGTGCTAGCCTACGCCCACGACACACTGTGTCATCACTGGGGGACACCCGTCCCCGGTGCGGCCCGGAGCAGGCAGGGGTGACGTTCACATGACGGAGACCAGCGAGACCGACGGAACGGCTGGCAAGAGCAGGGCCAGCGACGAGGTATGGATAGTCGGGGCCACCGGCCGTGTCGGCCGAGGCGTGACCGCGCGACTGACCGAGCGGGGACTGACGGTCGTGCCGGTCGGCCGCGGCCGGGAGCCGATGCTCGCCGCCGGGACCGAAGCCGGTCTGCCTGGGGACGCGAAGGTGATCGTCGCCGACTCTGCTGAGCGGATCGCGGACGAGATCGTCCGGGAGCGCCCGCGGGTGGTGGTGAACACGATGGGCGCCTTCGCCGCCACGGCACCGGTGATCGCCCGCGCCTGCATGCCCGGCGGCCACTACGTCGACCTGGCCAACGACGTGGTCGCCGTGGACCGGCTGCTCGCCCTGCACGACGAAGCGGTGCGGGCGGGCAGCACCCTGGTCACCGGCGCCGGATTCGGCGTGCTGGCGACGGAGGCGGTGGTAGCGAAGCTGTGCGAAGGCCGGCCCACGCCGCACCGGGTGCGGGTCGACGCCGTGGCCTCGGTGGCCGTCGAGGCGGGCGTGCTCGGTGCCGCCCTTGCGGCCAGCATCGTGGACGCGCTCACCGCCGGCGGACGGCGGTACGAGAACGGGCGGCTGATGACGTCGCGCCTCGGCGCGGACCCGCAGCAGCTCATCTTCCCGGACGGTGAGTCGGCGAAGTCGGCAGGTGTCTCGTCCGGCGAGCTCCTCGCGGCGCATGCGGTGAGTGGAGCACCATTCGTCACCGCGACTTCGGCTCTCGTGCCGACCGCTCCGCTGATCCGTGCCCTGCTCCCGCTGCTCGGCCGCCTGCTGTCCGTTCCGGCGCTGCGGCGCCTCGCCGTCGACCGGCTGGGCCGGGCCCCGGTGAAGGCCGCACCCCGTCCGCGCAAGCACTCCTGGGGGCACGCCGTCGTCGAGTGGGCGGACGGCACCCGGCGCGAGGGATGGCTCCGCGCCGACGACGGCATGGACTTCACGGCCGACGTCACCGCCACCGTCACCGAACTGCTGGCCCGCGGTGTCGGCAGGCCCGGGGCCTGGACACCGGCAGCCGCCCTCGGGACCGACCTTGCGACGACCGCAGGCGGCACCTTCGTACTGGACTGAAGAGCGCCGATACCCGCCGCCCAGCGGCTGCCGGGGCCTCGGCGAGTGCGCGGGCCTTGACCGGGCCGAGACGCCCTGGCGACGGCGGGTCTGGCGGTCTGACAGGGCCTGCTGACCACCGCCCAAGTGACATCCGTCGGCGGGTACTGATCCACGCCGCGGCCGACGGCGCCGGGTATCTGCTGTCCGGATCGACCCACGGCACGCGACGCCCGGGCGATCGGGACCGCGCGCGCCGGACAAGCACGCCTGCCTCGCGAGATGTGCGTCGTAGGTCTGCCAAGATCATGTCCGAGAACCAGAGGCTTCGCGTGACCACCGGTATCACCTATACAGCCGTGCTCGACTTCAGCCGCGAGACCGTCTTGTACCTCGCCCGGCTGCTGGAGGCCGAGCGGCGGGCACGGGGAACCCGGCGCGCAACGCGGCGCCTGGGGCCGTTCAAGCAGGCCGTGCTCGTGCTGCGTCGGCTGCTGGACAACACCCGCATCGCGCAACTCGCCGCCGACAACGGCATCTCGGGCCGGAGCTGCCACCGCTACGTCCTGGAGGGGATCGCCGTACTCAACGCCCAGGGCCCGACGCTGGCGCAGGCCATCGCGCGCGCGAAAGCGGCCGGCCACACGCACGTAATGCTCGAGAAGGCCCCGACATCGGCCTCCAACTGCTTGATCGCCCGGCTCAGCGGCGGCTGACTCATGTGCAGTCGGGTGGCGGCCCGGCCGAAGTGGAGTTCCTCGGCGACCGCCACGAAGTAGCGCAAGGTCCGTAGCTCCACTCTGCAACGATACCCACGAGGTATCGGCGCTGCGGAATGGGTCTTGGACACTGGCAGGGCGTCGGCGGTGCACTCGTGAGCATGACCGAAGAAGCGAAGACCAACGAGCCGCAGGCCGACCCCGCCGTATCGGTGGTGGGTCCCGGCGACGGCGAGACGATCGTTCTGGGCACCACGCACATGCGCGTTCTGGAGGACGGCAGCCACACCGGGCACCGCCTCGCGATCGCCGAGTCCGTCCTCGCCCCGCACACCCAGGGACCGCCGCAGCACCGCCACGCCCAACACGACGAAGGCTTCTACATCCTCTCCGGCACCGTGCGGTTCACCGTGGGGGACGACGACTACGACGCCACCACGGGCACGCTCGTGATGGTTCCGCCCGGTACCCCGCACACCTTCGCCAACCTGTCCGACCAACCCGCCGTCATGCTCAGCACATTCACCCCCGACCTGTACGTGCAGTACTTCCGAGACCTCCAGGAGGTGCTCGCCGACGGCCGGCCACTGACGCCACAGGCCAACCTCGACGCGATGAGCCGCTACGCGACCGAGCCCGCCACCGACCTCACCTGAAGCCGACGGGACGGCACGGCCGGTCGCCCTCCTTTCGACCGGCGGGGCCGTGGGGCTCCCGCATTTTTCGGTGTCCGGGTCCCTCGGGCGACAGCCGGGCCTTGCCAGGGCTCCCTGGCAATCGTCGCAATCGACGGGCCCCCGCGAACCGGTGGCCCATGAACGGGAACTATGAACATCGCCTATTGGATCGTCGCGGGACTGCTTGCCCTCTTCTACTTCTACTCCGGCACGCTGAAGGTGAGCCGCAGCCGCGATCAACTCCGACCGATGATGGCCTGGGTCGACCGCGTGCCCTTGCCCGCCCTCAGGGTGCTGGGAACCGTAGAAATACTCGGCGCGACCGGCCTGGTCCTGCCACCGCTGATCGGCATCGCGCCCTCGCTGACGCCAGCCGCGGCCATCGGTTTCGTCCTCCTGCAGACCGGCGCGATCGCCGTTCACCTGACCGGCGAAGACCGCCGGATCGTACTCAACGTCGGGCTCACCGCCACCGCGGCCGTGACCATCCGGCTGGCCACCAGGCTGTGATCGAGCACAGTTCTCGACCGGTGGATGCGACTGCAGGGCCAGCCGCCCCACGGCCGCTGTCATCTCTCATGAACATCGAACACGCCGCCATCCACGTGCTGCTCGGTGAGGCGTACATCTGCTGTCGCAACTCGTGAACAAAGCCAGGGCAGTGATGTTCAGGAGGTGTGGCTGTCCTGATCTGTTGTTTCGTCTTTGGGCTGGGGCGATACGTTCTGCCCGGTCCGCGCGGTGACGCAGCCCGGACATGCCGGACCCCAGGCGGCAAGCGGCTCCACCCTCGCACGGAGCCGCGCCGCTGGCCCTTCTCCGCACCGCCCCTGCGGCCCCTCCTGCTCCCAGGCCGGCAGCGCCCGGCGCACGTCTTCCTGCCGCACACGGCGCAGCCCGGCAACCCGTTCCCGGGCCCTCTGTTGGTTGAGCGGTGAACGATGAGGCCGGGGCCCACCCTGGACCGCCTTGGCTCAGCCCAGCGTGTCCATCAGGGTGGTGACATAGGCATCCAGTCGCTCCTCCACGGCTCGCGTCGTCAGCTCTGTCCTCCCTGCCTCCCGCCATTGCTGCGCCACGAACTGCACTTCTTCTGAGGACGCCAGGCCGTCCCGCACCTGCCAGTACAGCCGCTCGCTCGTGGCCGCGGCCAGCATCCCGCCGGCCTCCTCATACGCCTCAGTGAACCGCAGACCCCACGCCGGGCCGTGCAGCAGCGCGAGATTGACGGAGCAGTGCGCCACATCGAGATCCGCCGGGCCCCAGGAGGTCGCTGCCCAGTCGACGACGCCGGTGATCCGGGCACCCGCCGACCTCCCAGGCGGCACGTCGAACAGCACGTTGCCGGGTTGGAAGTCCCGGTGCAGGAATCGCCCTTCATAGGGCGGAACGGGCTGGCTGATCACGTCGATCGCCGCGGCCCATGCCGTCGTGTCGGCGCCCTTCGGAATGACGACGGTGTCGGCGGTCGTCAACGCCACATACTTCCGGGGCCGCTCGGCGGGTCGCACCGCGTGGATCGCCACGAGTTGACGGGCCAGCAGAGGGACACGCGTCTCCAATCCCTCATCGTCGAGGACCGTCCGGCCCGCCAGATGTGACATCAGGAGCGATGGATACTCGCAATGCGCGGCGGTCGGATCAACCGCGACCAGTCCAGGAGCCGGCACGCCGGTCCCCGGGAGCAGGGTCAAAGCGCCGGCCTCCCTGGTCAGCCAGTCCTCGGCGTGCTCCACGTAGAACGGGTCGACGAAGCTCCGCAGCACCAGGTCACGGGTGCCTCCGTCCCGCGTGCCGATGGTCAGCCTCCGCATTTCGGCAGTGATGCCGCCGTGCAGCGCCTCGGTTCTGACGATCCGTTCGCCGACCTCCAGGTGCCGCCTCACCCAAGCCAGTGTCAACGGCCGGACAGCCGCCGCCTTATCGTGGTTGGTCACCCTGCCACCTCATCATCCTCACGGCGGCAGGCGCGGAGCCGAGCCCAGAACAGGACGTGGCCGCTGTCGCCCTCGGGCACGAACTCCTCGTGGACCACGTCAAAACCGGCCTGCACGAGCCATGCGCGGTTCGTTTCGGCATCGGCGTGACTCCACCACATAGCGGCCCCACCGCCGAGCCAGTTCTCATCGGTCCCGGCCCAAGCCCGATGCCCGGTGGTGCTCAGGAACCAACCTCCAGGCCGCAGCCAGGAAGCGACCCGGTCCAGCAAGGCCGGCTGTTCCTCCACAGGAACATGGATCAGGGCATACAGGCAGACGACGGCGTCGAAGCTCCCTTGGGGGAGCTCCAACGTCGTGGCATCAGCCCGGATAAAGTCGGCGCCCGGTACAAGCTCCCGGGCCCTGCGGATCTGGACCTCGCTGATGTCGACGCCCGTCACGCGGTGACCCGCCGCGACCAGGGACCGTGCTACGGGCACACCGTTGCCGCACCCGATGTCCAGGACAGTGCCTGCCTCAGGGAGCCGACCGAGCAACTCCTCAATCCACGAGCCGTACTTCGTCTCGCTGCCAAACTCCCGCTCATAGTGCTCCGAGAGCACGTCATACCCACGCCGGACCAATTCCTTCGGATCTCCAACGTCCACGCGCGCACGCTACGGCGCGCTTGTCAGGAGCGCGACCGCTTTTCGCTCAGGTCCGTGGCCGATCCTCCACCCAGAGGAGGCTGTCTCCGCCTCTGTGTCAGCTCCCCTTAGCTTGACTCTGTCGGGGATCTTGGAGTTTCGCGGTGCGGCAGCATGGTCAACGGGCATGCTCGGGTAGTTCCGATGAGCGATGCGGTTGTCGAGGTGCCCGTTGTCCCTGCGCCCGCGTTCCGGTGAGCATGTCCCGCCTCTGACCGTGCAGGTCGCGCGGGCGAGTAACCCGGGTGGTACGACGGCGATATGGGTGCGCGGCCGGCTGGATGGACTGTGGTGTGACGAGGACTTCGCCGACTGGTACCCGCGTGATGGGCGTCCGGGTCTCTCGCCTGCTCAACTGGCCACCGTCTGTGTCCTGCAGTTCCTGCTGGGCCTGTCGGACCGGCAGGCCGCCGAGGCGGTCCGCTGCCGCATCGACGTCAAGTACGCCATGGCCATGGAGCTGGACGACCCCGGCTTCCACCACAGCGTGCTGGCCGACTTCCGAGACCGTCTCGCCGAAGGCGACCGCGCCGACCGCCTCCTCGACCTCGCACTGGCCCGCCTCAAGGAGGCCGGCCTCGTGCGGGAACGCACCACGCAGCGCACCGACTCCACCCATGTCCTGGCCGCGGTGCGGGATCTGACCCGCCTGGAGCTGATCACCGAGGCGGTCCGCGCCGCACTGGAAGAAATCGCCGGCACCTCCCCTCACTTGCTGGAGGGGCTGGTCGACGAGGACTGGGGGCGCCGCTACGGCCGACCGGTCCGCCTGGGCAAGAACCCGACCAAGCCCAAGACCAGGATCCTTGACACCGGAAACGACGCCGACAACGGCTTCTCAGTTACCTACTTGAGACACAAAGGATTTCCTAGATGATCGCTTCCAAGGGTTGGTGGTCGTAGGGGTTCCGGACCGGAGGGGTGGCGCGGCCCCATAGGCTGTGTCCTCCGTCCGCACTGTCTGGGGGAGTAATGACCAGTAGGTTCACCGAGTTGGTTGTCGACTGCCACGATCCGGAGCGGCTCGCGGCCTTCTGGTGCGCGGTCCTGGGCTTCAAGGTGATCGACCGGAGCGAGGGCAAGGTCGAGATCGGTTCCTGGGAGCCGACCGTCGAGGAGGTCCGGGCCCGCCAGATGCCGCCCACCCTGCTCTTTATCCGGGTGCCCGAGGGCAAGACCGTGAAGAACCGTCTCCACCTGGACGTCAGCCCGATCGACGGCAGTACCGACGACGAGGTGGCCAGGCTGGTTGGCCTTGGCGCCACCAAGGCGGACGTGGGCCAGGGCCCTGGCCGGAGCTGGGTGGTCATGGCCGACCCCGAGGGCAACGAGTTCGACGTCGTGCGCACCCTGGCACCGTCCAACTAGGTGATCACTGCCAAGGGTTACGACGTGGTCGGCTATGGAAGATCGGGGCCGTGCTGTGTGGCTGAGGCCCCGGGATACTGACCGCGGTGGCGGTTCAGCCGCCTGTGAACGCCGATACTCCGGCAGGCCCCTACCGCATATCCTCCGGACATGGTTGATCACCGCTTGGTCGACGTGAGGGGGATTCGGCTGGCCTATCAGGTGTCGGGTCCGCAGGATGCTCCGCCGCTCGTGCTGGTTCACGCGCTGGGCGAGAATGCCACCGACTGGGAGCAGGTGGTGCCCGTCCTTGCCCACAGCCGACGGGTGTATGCCCTCGACATGCGTGGGCACGGCCGGAGCGACTGGCCGGGGAACTACTCGCTCGAACTCATGCGGGCCGATGTGCTGCGGTTCTTGGACGCGCTGGGACTGGGCCCCGTGGATCTGATCGGGCATTCCATGGGCGGGGTCGTGGCCTACCTGCTCGCACAAGATCACCCACAGCGGGTGAGCCGACTGGTCCTGGAGGATGTGTCGGCCCCCCGTCCCCGGGAGCCGAATACCCCGGCCAGGCCGGACGGCGACCTGACCTTCGACTGGGAGGTGGTGCTGGCCGTCAGGCGGCAGATCGACCAGCCCGATCCCAGGTGGCTGGAGCAACTCAGCCAGATCACCGCCGAGACCCTCGTGGTGGCCGGCGGTCCACACAGCCACGTGTCCCAGGACGGCGTCGCCGAGTTGGCACGCCGCATCCCCGGCGGGCACATGGTCACCACCCCGGTCGGGCACCTGATCCACCGCGCAGCGCCGGAGGCGTTCACAAAGGCGGTTGCGGCGTTCCTGCTGGCGGAGGAGAACACCCATCCCGCCCGCCAACCATGATCTGCACGATTACCGGCCCTCACGCGGAGCGGGCCATGCGGGTTCTTCGAGTGTGACCAAGAAGTGGGCCCGCGCCAGCCTGCATCACCGCGAGGGTGACCAGCTCGGCGTCGGTGAGTTTGGGGGTGATCCCGACAGCCGGTCGCCACGGCGCGAGATGCGGTGATGCCCTCAGCAGGTCGTCGGATTTCACGTACAGTGCGGTGGCGAGAGAGTCCAAGTCTGGCCTCACAACAGCACTTTGGGCTCCCTCACCTCATGCACGCAGCCGATCCCTTGGAATTGATCATCTAGGGATCCTCGTGGACCCGGAGCGGCTCTCGATCGTCTTGGCGCCGGTGAGGATGCAGGTGGCCCACGGCTGCTTGATGCCGATGCCGCGGATCCAGTCGCCATCCGGCAGCACGGGCTTGGCGGCGCTCATGTGGCTCGCCCCCACAGGTGCGTGCCCGGGCGGCCCGCGCGTCGGCCGTTGATGGACGGCGCCGTCGCGTGCTTCTTGGTGGCGAGGTGCGCGCGGCCGGAGTGCTTGCCCTCGTAGAGGGCCGCGTCGGCGGCCCGCTGCAACAGAATTAGTGATCGAGCGATGATCGGTCGTGGCGACGGACCCGCGAGGGCGGTTTGTCGTCGGGAGGCTGAGTAGTGCCCCACGCGCGCGGCCGAGAATTGACAGTTTGTTACTCGCTACTACTGGGTTCTCTGGTACGTCTGGCCGAAACGGTCGAAACCTGACAGGGCGCGCATGCCCCACGTCTCCGAATTTGCGTTAGAGCGCACTCCAACTCCTAGGTTCCGAAACATGCGATACATCAAGCTCGGAACGACCGGACTGGAAGTCTCCGCCATCACCCTCGGCTGCATGAGCTTCGGCGAGCCGGCCCGGGGCGGCGAGCCCTGGTCGCTGGGCGCGGACGCCAGCCGGGACATCATCAAGCAGGCCCTCGAGGGCGGCGTCAACTTCCTCGACACGGCCAATGGGTACAGCGCCGGAAGCAGCGAGGAGATCGTCGGCCAGGCGGTCAAGGACTTCACCCGGCGCGAGGAGGTCGTTCTCTCCACCAAGGTCTGGATGCGGATGCGCCCCGGCCCGAACGGCGCCGGGCTGTCCCGCAAGGCGATCTTCGCCGAGCTCGACGCCTCCCTGAAGCGACTGGGGACCGACTACATCGACCTGTACCAGATCCACCGCTGGGACTACGACACCCCGATCGAGGAAACCCTCGAGGCGCTGCACGACGTGGTCAAGTCCGGGAAGGTCCGCTACATCGGAGCCTCTTCCATGTACGCCTGGCAGTTCGCCAAGGCCCTGTACCTGGCTGACCTGAACGGCTGGACCCGGTTCGTGTCGATGCAGGACCACTACAACCTCATCCACCGAGAAGCAGAGCGGGAGATGCTCCCGCTCTGCGCCGACCAGGGCATCGGCGTGATCCCGTGGAGCCCGCTGGCGCGGGGCAGGCTGACGCGGGCCCGGGACACCGCCACGGCGCGTGCCGAGACCGACGAGGGCGGCAAGATCCTCTACCGCGACGGGGACCAGGCAGTGGCCGAGCGCGTCCACGAGATCGCGGGCAAGCGGGGTCTGTCCCCGGCCCAGGTCGCCCTGGCCTGGGTCATGCGCAACCCGGCGGTGACCTCGCCCGTCGTCGGGGTCACCAAGCCGGCCCAGCTGGCCGACGCGGTCGCCGCGGTGGACGTCGAACTCGACGAAGACGAGGCCGCCTACTTGGAGGAGCCCTACCAGCCGCACGAGACCGCCTACCTGGAGGAGTCCTTCTACAAGTCGCGCCCTGTGGCGGGCTCCCGGTAGTCCGGGCTACCGCCGGGCCTTCGACGAGTCCTTGGCCCCGGCCTTCACAGCCCTGTGGTGGGCCCGGCGATGCTTGCGGGCGGTCGCGCGCAACTGCATGATCCGCGCGCTGCCCGCCAGCCCGGTGAGCAGGATGCCCCCCACCGCAGCCAGCAGCAGGGCCACGCGCAGCGGAACGTGCCCGTGGGCACCGAAGTAGCTGACGTCCACCGACTGCTCCTGACTTTGGTCAATTGGTCGTCACCGCCCAGCCTGCCGACAGCCGCTCGGGGTCCGGCCCAGGCCGTGAGCCGGTCGGCGGTCGCACGCAGCACCGCGTCCCCGGCCGGGTGGCCAAGCGCGTCGTTGACGTCCTTGAAGTGGTCCTGGTCGACCAGGACCACGCACACATCGTCGCCGTGGCGGCGAAGGACCTGCCGGGCCCGGGCGGTGTAGGCGTCGCGGCGCAGCAGCCCGGTGAGCGGGTCCTTCTGCGCGGCGGCCAGGCGCCGGTGCAGGGCGATGGCGTGGACGGTCCAGCCGGTCACCGGGACGGCGGCGGTGGCCAGTAAGAGTGCGCGCTGCCCGATTCGGGCCTGTGCACGCGGGACGGAGTCCATACTGGGGGATCTCCCTCTCGTCTCGTACGGGTTGGGATGGGCCCGGGGCAGGCGAACTGGTTTGGACGCCGATGTGCGCCTGTCCCGGGGCGGATCTACAGCTCGAGGTCGCCGTTGTCGGCGACGTGGACCCGGCTGTACGGGTCGTTCCAGTGGCCGGCCGTCGTGGCGGGCCAGTCCGGCTCCCAGTCGGGCCGGTAGCCGCGGGCGTTCCATCTGTCCGGCCGGCCGCTTGCCGGGGGGCTCGAGTCCGGCCTGCTACATGGCGGGGAGCTGCGTCGTAGACCTCGTACGCGGTCCGGACGGCGGTGCTGCGGCTGTCGGCGGGGCCGGTGAAGACGCGCACACCGCGTAGGCCGGGCTGGGCGGTGCTCCAGAGCGGGACGTCGACCTTGTGGGAAGGCGGGCCCATGACGTCCATCTCCGTTCGTGCTTCTCGTGGTTGAGGGGTCACTGCGACCGCCCCGGCCCCGGGGCACGGGATCGGGGCGGCACAGAGTGCGCTCAGCACACGGTCAGCGAATCGCCTCGAGCGCCTCCCGCAGGTGGATGCGCGCCCGGGCCAGCAGGCACCGTTGGTCGCCCTCGGTGCTGGTGAGGGCGTCGGTGAGGCGAGTGGCGGCGTGGTCCAGGTCCTCGCCACGTCTTGCGAGTTGCCGACGCTGGCCGTGCCGAGGACGTCGCGGACGCGTTCGACCAGGTCGATGAACTCGTTCGGGGTCGGGTTGTGCGGTGTCTCCTCGGAGATGAAGGCGGCGAGATCTGCGCTGAAGCAGTCGCTGAGCGCGCTGAAGCTGTCGGTCTGGGTCTGGGTGGCGGTGTTGGTCACGGTGTTCCCCGTCCTGAGCTAGGCGAGTTCGGATGCGAGGTGTACGACGGTGAAGCCTTCGGAGCGCAGTTGGTCGACGGTGGGCAGCTGTGCGTGCAGCTCACTCAGGACGTGGCCGGGCACGACCCGATCGCGTTCGGCGTTCTGGTACTGCGCGGTGGCCAGCGGCACGTCGAGCAGGGCTGCGGCGATGGGGCGCTGCCAGTAGCGGGCGCGGGCCAGGAGGCCGGCGCGGACGTGTGCGTGGATGTTCGTGCTGTCCACCAGAGTCGTGCGGCCTCGGGCGAGGCGGGCGTCCAGGAGGAGGTCCTGGATCTGGGCGGCGGCCGGGGTTGCGGTCTGGTCGGTCATGTCGTCGGTCGCGGCCAGCCGGTATTCGTCCAGGCACACGCGCCAGCTGGCGGGGCAGCGGGCGGCGAAGGTCGACTTGCCGCAGCCCGGGATGCCCACCAGGACGATGAGTCCGCCGACGGCCAGGAGGTCGCTGTCGAGGCGGAACTGCCGATCCGTATGGTTTTCATGGCGCCCACGTCGGCCGCACTCGCGAGTCGGCTCGCCGATCAGGAGCGCCGTCAGCCGAGGGCCAGACCTGTGCTGCGACGTGTGCGGAGGCAGGAGGACGAGCGAGCCGTGGTGCGACGTCTCACTGATGCCGAGGTAGCCGTGCGTCTCTGATATGCCCTACCGCGGGCCGGGGGAGAGGGCTCGGGGGACTTCTACGGATGAGCAGGGGCCGGATCTGTGCGGCGGCGAGACCGGGTCGGAGCTGCTGCCCCACACCCGGTCTCGCCGCCGATACCCCGCACCGCTTCCCGCTGCCATCCCCCGTCCGGGCGTCCCTAGTCCCTCTCAAGAGGACCTGCCTGGACAGGGACATCGGCACCTGTGCCGGTACGGGCAGCCCGACCCCGCAGACCTGGCGGATCCGCCCCAGCAGTTCGCGCTCCGCCGGACGCTACTCGGTGCGCAGCGCCGTGGCCGTACGCGCCCCGGCCGCCCAGCCGGCCGGGATCAGCGCGCCCAGTACCGCGATCACGACCCCGCCCAGCCCCAGCAGGAGCAGCTGAACAGGCTCGTACACATCGAGGACCGGCGACGGCAGACTGGTGCCTACGGCACGCCCCATCACCGGCATGACGACGTGGTGCAGCGCGTACCCCGCAGGGACGCCGAGCAGGCCGCCGATCACGCCGATCACGGCCACCGAAGCGAGCACGAGGCTCAGGGTCTGGCGCGGCGACATGCCGATCGCCTTGCAGACGCCCAGGTCGTGGATGCGTTCCCGGGTGTCGAGGACCACGGAGTTGAGTACGCCGAGACCGGCCACGATGATCAGCATGAGGGTGAGCAGCGCCGCCATAGCGGCCATGATGAGGATGACGCCGTCCTGCCCCGACTCGGAGCCGGTCGTGGCGTCGCCCCCCAGCGGCTGTACGACCGCGGCGACCTTCTGGGCGTACGCGTCGGCGGAGACGCCGGACTTCGTCTCGACGAGGAAGGTGCTGGGCTCGGCCGACTTGAAGTCGGCCATGTTGGCGTGGATCTCCAGCTGGCTGCCCGACGTGTCGAAGGACTCGCCCACGATCCGCAGGTTCGCGGTCTCCTTCTCGTAGGTCACCCGCACCGTGTCACCGAGCTTGGTGCTGGTCCTTTCCAGGAAGCGCGAGGGCACCACGACCTGTCCCTTGCCGGTGATCCAGTGCCCGGAGAGCATCTCGTAGCTGCCGGGGCGCGAATCGCCCTCGTAGAGGCTGGCCTGGATCGATCCTGAGACCCCGGCCACGGCGACCTCGGTCTGGGCCTTGCCGTAGTACGACTCCGTACCCGGCTGCGACGTGACGGCGGACCGCACCTTCGCCGGGTCGGCGACCTTGGGCTTCTTGGACATGCTCGCCGCGCTGTTCTCCACGGGAGGCGGGCCCGACTCGCTGCCGCCAGGGGGAGGCGGATCTCCCCCGTCACCCCCCACAAGAGGCGGCGGAGGGGGAGCGACTTCCATCGCCTTGGTCGTCGTGACCGTGACCGCGGCACGGTTCTCGGGGTCCTGCGAGGTGCCGATCGCGTTCAGGGACGAGGTCAGCCCCACCGCGAAGGTCGCCGCGACGGTGCCGAACGCCACCGCGAGCAGCATCGCGAGGGTACGTACCGGATGTGTGAAGGGGGTGGCGAGACCGTAGGTCACCGGCCGCGGCAGCGGCAGCATCCCCATCGCCCGGTGCGGCCACTGGCCGCGCCCCGTGCGCGGCACCCGGCCGACCGCGATGGCCTCGACCGTGCGCAGCCTGCCGGCCCGCAATGCGGGAATCAGCGCCGCGAGCCACACGACGACCAGGGCGGCGGCCGACACGGCGACGTCCACCCACCAGGCCACCGAGAGCGAGACGCCGCCATACACCGACTCGGTGTCGGCCAGCAGCGGCACTGCCAGGAGGTTCCCCAGGACGACACCCAGTGTGATGCCGACGATGGCCGGGATCAGCGCCTGGGCCACGTAGGCGCGTACGACCTCGCGCGGAGTGAAGCCGATCGCCTTGAGGATGCCGATCCTGCGCAGGCTGGTGCCGACCGCGCCACTGATCACGCTGCCGACGGTGATCACCGACATCACGATGCCGAGCGCGCCGAAAGCCATCACGAACGGGACGGTCGCCGCCGCACCCTGATCCGCGGCGCGCTTGGTGTCCAGCCAGGACTCGGTTCCGAGGAGCGCTCCGAACCCCACGGAGGCGGCGAGCTTCTTCCGGTCGGCGAGGATCTGCTGCTTCGTGCTCGCGGAGCCGAAGCGGTAGAGCATCTGACTCAAGACCGGGTTGCCCTTCGATCCCAGCGCGTCGACCTGCGCGGGGGCCGCCCAGGCGTCGGCGGTCTTGCTGACCGACACGGCGAAGCCGACGATCGAAAGGGTCGGGGCGTCCTTGGCGTTCGACGTCTTCATGGGGGTGCCGATCCCGATGGCGGGCCCCTCGAACGACGCGTCGAGCACGATCTCACCGGGCTTCTGCGCCCACCGGCCCGACTTCAGATCCACCCGGTCCACGGCGCCGTCAGGACCGGACCGCCCTACCAGGGTCAGCGTCGGCAGCTGGAAGCCCGACCGGTCCACCGGGCGGACCGCCGTGGACGGGTACGGTCCCGCGCTCGCCGTGACACCGGCCAGCTTCCCGGTCTCCGCCAGCTGTGCCGCACTCGCCTTGGCCGGATCGAACTGCGCGGTGATGTGCGAGCCCTGCTGTTTCTTGAAGGCGTTGTCGAAGGGCGCGGCCGCGGCGACCATCAGCGACCCGGCGACCACGGCCGAGGCCACGGCCATCATCGTGGCCACGGCGATCACCACGGTCTGCACCCGCTGTCGGCCGACGCCGGAACGTACGACTCGGCCCAGCGCGCCGGTACCGAACAGGCTCATCGGACGGCCTGCGCGTACGTGTCGAGGGCGACGTGACCGTCGACCAGGTGGATCGTGCGGCTCGCGCACGCCTCCGCCAGCGTCAGGTCATGTGTCACCAGCACGATGGTCTGTCCGGCGCGGTGCAGATCCATCAGCAGATTGCGGACGTCGTGGCCCGAGGCGGTGTCGAGCGCACCGGTGGGCTCGTCGGCGAGCAGCAGCGCGGGCCGGTTGACCAACGCCCGGGCGACCGCGACCCGCTGGCGTTCACCTCCGGACAGCCGGCCCGGGTAGGCGCGGGCATGCTTCTGGATGCCCAGCATCTCCATCAGCTCACCCGCGCGGGCCGCGGCCTTGCGCCGACTGGTCCCGGTCAGCTGGGCCGGGAGCTGGATGTTGTCGGTGACGGTGAGGTCGTCGAGAAGATTGAAGAACTGAAAGGCCATGCCGATGTGCTCGCGACGGAACCTGGCGAGTGCGTGCTCGCTCAACTGGTCGATCCGCCGCCCGGCCACGATCACGGCTCCATCGGTCGGCTTGTCCAGGCCGGCGACGAGGTTCAGCAGCGTGGACTTGCCACTGCCCGAAGGGCCCGTCACGGCAAGGGCCTCACCCTTGGCGACGCTGAGCGTGAGCGGTCCGAGCGCCGGCGCGCCGGCGCTGTCGTAGCGCTTCGCCACACCCTCCAGCTCGATCACTTGATGCATACGAGTAGTCCGTCCTTACGGTCGCGAGAGGCACATGCCGTTGCCGGTCCTGCGAACCTAGGGGCTGCCGCGGATGGGGCGCGTCGGCCGCGGAACCAACATCAGGCCCTTCCTCCGGAGGATTCGGCCGCGGAGTCATACCTGAGAAGGAGTCCTCTGGGACAACGCCCTGAACGGACAGGCGGACGCGGGCCGGGCGGAGAGCGCAAGACAATGTGGGGATGGAGACGGAAGACCGGCGCAGCTGGCATCAGCAGCTCATCGACGCGTTACGTCCAGAGGCGAAGGCCGCCCCGCTGTCCCGGCGAGCGATGCGCACCGATGTGGCGCTGGCGGTCGTCCTGACCGTCATCGCCCTGTTCGTGGCGGTGCGCTATCCCGGCGACGGGCCGGTGAACATCGACCCGAAGGCCAATGTCGGGGCCGGGGTCCCGGCCCCGCCCCCGCCGCCCGACCCTGGTCAGGCACCCGTGGAGGACGAGCCCTCCTCCGTGCCCTGGGCCCTGGTCGTCCTGTCGACGCTGCCGCTGGCAGCCCGGCGCCGGTATCCGCTGACCGAGTTCGTGGCGGTGCTGGGTGCGGCACTGGCCATCGGCAGCTCCGCCTCCTGGATCACCGTCCTGGCCTGTGTCATCGGTGCCTACAGCGCCGTCGTATACAGCCGTTACCGGGTAACGGCGATCGCCGTCCTGGTGATCGCCGCCGCGCTGTCCGGCTTCGCTTTCCGCAACGCGGAACCCGTGCTCCCCGGATGGTCCAGCCCAGGATTCGTGCTCCTGGTGGCAGGGATGCTGGCCAGCCTCGTCCGCTTCCTGCAACTGCGGCTGGCCTCCAGCCGGGACCGGATGACAGAACTGCAGGGCGCTCAGGAGGAGGCCACGCGCCGCGCCGTCGAAGAAGAACGTGCCCGCATTGCCGCCGAACTGCACGACGTTGTGACCCACAATGTGAGCGTGATGGTGATCCAGGCAGGCGCGGCCCGCAAAGTGATGGACATGGCGCCCGAGCAGTCCAAGGAGGCACTACTGGCCGTCGAGGCGGGCGGCCGGGCCGCCATGGCCGAACTCCGCCACGTGATGGGCCTGTTGGCCGCCCCGGACCACGAGAGGCCCGACGGCCTGGAGCCCCAGCCGGGGCTCGCACAGCTCGACGCGCTCGTCGCACGAGTACGCGCCGCCGGTACACCCGTGAGCGTCGAGGTGTCGCTGCCGCCGGATCCGCTGCCACCGGGGGTGGACCTCGCGGCGTACCGCGTCGTACAGGAGGCGCTGACCAACACGATCAAACATGCGCGCGGCGCGGAGGCGTCCGTCGCCATCGGTTACACCGACGACTGTCTGGAGATCGAGGTCACGGACACGGGCGGCGCCAAGGACTCCCCGCCGGTGGAGAGCAACGGCCGTGGCCACATGGGGCTGCGCGAGCGGTTGGCCGTCTACAAGGGCGAGTTGACGGCCGGACCGACGCCGACCGGCTGCTACCGGGTGACGGCCCGCATCCCACGGAGCGCGGTATGACTGCGGACCGGCCGCCTCTGCGCGCCGTCATCGCCGACGATCAAGCGCTCGTACGCACCGGTTTCAAGATGATCCTGGCGGCGGACGGCATCGAAGTGACGGCCGAGGCCGCCGACGGGGCCGAGGCTGTCGCAGCGGTTCGCCGTACGCGGCCCGACGTCGTCCTCATGGACATCCGGATGCCGGAGATGGACGGCATCGAGGCCACCAGGCGCATCATCGGCGACGCTGGCCCGGACGCGACGCGGGTCATCATCCTCACCACATACGACCTCGACCACTACGTCTACGCCGCGCTCACCGCCGGCGCCAGCGGCTTCCTGCTCAAGGACGTCACCCCCGAACATCTGGTCTCCGCCTTACGCCTGGTACAGACCGGCGACGCTCTCCTCGCGCCCACGATCACTCGTCGGCTGATCGAGCGCTTCGCTCATCACGACGAACCGCAGACCATTGCCGCGCACCGCGATCTGTCCGACCTGACCCCGCGCGAGCTCGAGGTGCTCCGCCTACTCGCGACGGGCCTCAGTAATGCCGAACTCGCCTCCCGGCTGTTCCTCAGCCCGACCACGGTCAAAAGCCACGTCGGCCGCATCCTGTCGAAGCTGGACCTGCGCGACCGCGTCCAGGCCGTCGTCTTCGCCTACGAGGCGGGGCTGATCGCCCCGGGCGGGGGCGCCTAGCCTGGTGCTTTGTCCGGGAAGGCTCGCCGAGGCGATAGCTTCGCCTCGATAGTCTGCACGGCATGATCGACTCACACACGAGCTCCGACGATGCTGCAGTCGCGATAGCCGGGGCGCGGGCTGGCGCGGACGTGATCCGCAACATGTACGGCCAGCGGCTCAGTCGCATCGACAAGGGTGCCGGGGACTTTGCCACCGCCGCCGATGTGGAGGCAGAGGAGGCGATCCTCGGCGTCATCCGTGCCGCACGGCCCGGTGATGCGGTGCTCGGCGAGGAAAGCGGGCAGCAGGGTGCCGCCAACGCTGTGCGCCAGTGGTTGGTGGACCCCCTGTGCGGCACGCTGAACTATGCCGTCGGCAATATGCTAGTGGCCGTCAACGTGGCACTGCGCGATGGGGCGGCGGCGGTGGCCGACCCGTTCAGCGGCGAGGTCTTTTTCACCGATCGGGAGACCGCCTGGGTGCGGCATGACGGGGTCGACGACGCACTGCTGAGGCCCACGCCGTCTACCCGATTGGTGGACGTCAACCTGGATCCGCCGTTCCCGAGTGCGCCGGGATTCCGGGCCGTGGATCTGCTGGCCTGCCCTGAGTTCGTCGAGCGTTTCCGGCCGCGCGTCGTGTCCACGACGCTGGCGCTGGCCTGGGTGGCTGCCGGCAAGCGCGCCGCGTATGTCACCGATGGCGGCGATCTGTCCGGGAGTGTGCATTTCGCGGCCGGTATCGCTTTGTGCCGGGCTGCTGGCTGCGTTGTCACCGGGATCGACGGTGTCCCGATTGACGAGGCGGGTCGTGGGCTTGTGGTCGCCGCCGACGAGGAGACCCACGGGCTGCTGATGTCGATGATGCGCGGCCTTCCAGACGATTGACACCAAGGTCAGTGGTCGTAGCCGGTCAGTGACCGGATGACTGGTTGGCCGGTGTGGTGGTTGTGCCAGATCGGTGCAGCTCGCCGAAGGTGGCCAGCAGGGTGCCGAAGAGGGCCAGGCGCTCGGTGGTGAGGGACAGCCGGGGCATGCTGGAATCCTCCTGATCTCGAAAGGGTGAAGGAGCGGGTGGCCCGGCCCTTTGCCGATGCGCGGTCGCACGGTGGTCCCGCCCCGGCCCTGTGTGGCCGGGGCGGGGCTGTGTCAGAACGGGGGTTCGTCCGGCCAGGGATCAGCTCGATGCAGCGCCGGTCGATGTGCAGCTGCCAGTGGCCGAGCTTGATGGCGACAGTCACGCTGGCCGCCGGCAGGAGCACGGTTGCGTTCATCAGGGCCGTGCCTGACTGGTTCGCCCTGGACCGGACCGTCGGCCAGGTGTCCGCCCTGTATGCGGCCTGCGAGAAGGACACCCTGCGGGCTCAGCTGACCGGCTGGCTGGAAGGTGCTGGGGTCCCCGTGCTCGTCGTCCGGGGTTTCGGCAGCCAGAGCTATGTGCAGGTCGTGATCGAACGGGACTGGGTGGCCCGCACGGCCTGCTGGAGCCACGTGGAGCGCATCCTGCTCACACACGACCAGGTGCGCGAGTACGAGCTGCCCGCGGCTGCCGGGAAGGCCGGCGACCTGCGTTGGGCAGGGTTCGCACGCCGCTACGGGCTCGACCCTGGCCAGCCGGTGCAGTGGGAGGTCGAGGCGCTCGACCCGATTGAGCTTCAGCGCCTGGTCCTCGCCGCCGTCGACCCGTACATCGACCGAGCGGTACTCGGCGACTGCATTGCGGCGGAACAACGGAGACGTCTCAGGGCATTCACCGATGGGTGGCCCCCAACCCTCCGCCGAACCGCGAGTGAGATAGGTCTGGTCAAGGCACCCGGACGGAACGAGCCTTGGGATCCGAAAGACGTCACCGGCCCTACACCGTCGCCTACAGTCTTCCCTACACTCTGCCCAACAGTGATCACCTGCACTGAGCGGGTACGGGTCGCAGGTCAGGGCCTGTTTCCGGGCGCGGAGGTGACTCCGACAGCCCCTTACTCCTTCTCCTACCTGGAGTTGGAGTGGAATGGGGGAGTGGTCGTGCGGGGCCGGGTGCGGGCGCTGGTGCTGCTCGCGCTGGGGGTGGTGAAGGTCGCCACGGCAGATCCGCAGACCGTCCGGAACGCGTGCAAGGACCTCCGGCACGCCGATCTGGTGGAGACGGTGGGGAAGACGTCCCGGCTGGGAGCGGGCGGTCGGCCGGTGACGCGGCAGTTGTGGAACCTCACCACCGCCGGGCTGGCCGCAGCTGCCAGTGAGTTGGGCCGTCCGGTGAAGGAGATGGGGGCACAGCGCGGGAGGCGGCGAAGGCGGGTGCCGCGCACGCGCTGGCGGTGACCGACACGATCGACGCCATACGGCAGTCGCCCCCTTGCCGACCCAGCCGGTGACCCGCCGTGCCGCGGTTCCGGCCCCAAGGCGGCAGCTTCCGCCTCGCCCGGCCGGGCTGGGGCATCTGGCGGGCTGGGAGACCGAGGTCGCGCTGCCCGTGGTCGGCACGTTCACCGCGCCGGGGAAGGGGAGTCTGCGCGCGGACGCGGTGCTCCAGGCGCCCGAGGACGGAGTGCCGGTGCTGTTCGTGGAGGTCGACCACCACACAGAACCGGCCGCAACGGTCGCGGCCAAGATCCACCGCTACCGGAGGTTCTTCCAGCGGAAGGTGAAGGGCCACCAGGGCCGGGATGGGGAGCTGTGGTCGACAGTGTGGGAGGACTCCGGGCGCGGCGGCTACCCGCCGCTCGCGCTGGTGTTCACCAAGGACGTCGGACCCGAGGCACGCCTCAACCGTATGAAGAAGGTGGCCGAGCTCTCCCGCGACTGCTGGCGAGGCCGGTGGCAATGCCCCGCGGCCCAGTGGAGCCTCGATGAGGCGGAAAAGCGGGACGGCTGGTACGAGTACGCGGGCACGGTGCCGGTCATCGCCACCCACCTCGACCAGCTGTGGACCAAGGGCCCGCACGGGCCGGTGTGGTGGCGCTTCGGCCGCACAACGCGGCAGTCCCTCAACGACGCCCTGACCAACACCGGCACACACGCCGAGTACTCCGCCCGCAGAGAGGCCCGCCGGGCCGCAGAGGAGGCCCGGTATCAACGGGAGTGGGCGCAGAACGCACCGGGCGGGATGGCCCGTCTGCGCACCCGCGCCGCCGAATGCTGACCAGTAGTGGGCTGGCGGCGAGACGTTTCGCGTCCAGAAGCCCTCGGACTGGTGGCGCGGAGCCTCGCTGTCCCACACCCGCCCCGCGGTGCCGATGGTGACGACCTCGTTCGCGATCGTCACCGAGCTCTGCGTAGCGCCCGCCTGACGATCATGACTGGGTAACGGCGTCCGGCGGGACTGGCGGGGAGCGTCATTCCAAGTACGCGATATTCGCAGTCCGTGGGACGCAGTTCTCCGATCAGGCGTTCTCGTCCTGGGCCGAGGATGGGAGGTCAAATCCGAACAGGGAAGCCGCGTTGGCCCATGAGAATTGTTCACGTTCCGCATCTGTGGAGAAGTGGTTCAGGAAGAGATCGATCTCCTCCTTGGCCGGCCGCTGGAAGGGGTAGTCGGTCGAGAAGATCAGCCGGTCGGCGGAGGTGACGGACAGGGCATGCTGCAGCAGGGCCGGGTTGAGCATGCCGGATGCGGTGATGTGGAAGTTCGACCGGACGTAGCCCGACACCGGTCGCTGTAATCCGGCGATACGGGAGAGACTGTCGGCTCGGTCCAGCCAGAACAGCAGCATCTCTCCCCAGTGGCCGAGCACGATCTGAAGGTCCGGGTGACGGTCGAATGTGCCTCGCAGGATGAGGCGCAGGGCCGCCGTCGCGGCGTCCAGGTGCCAGCCCCACCCGAAGGTGGCGAGCGCGAGATCCGTCATGGCGTCGAAGCCCCGATACGAGGAGTCACGGACAGCGTCCGACGGCAGCTGAGGGTGGATGAACACCGGCTGGCCGAGTTCCGACGCGGCCGAGAAGAAGCCGTCGTAGGCGGGATCGTCGAGGAACAGGTCTCCTGCCCGGCCATAGACCATGGTGCCTACGTGCCCAATGCCCGCCGCCCTTTCAAGCTCGCCGGCGACGTCCTTCGGCGAGGACATGGGCAGGGTGGACAGTGACCGAAAACGGGTCGGGTTGCGGGAGACGGCTTCGGCGGCCACATCGTTCGCGGCGCGGCTCAGCCTCAGGGCCTTCTCGGGCGACAGCGGATGGGTTCCCGGTGGGGTGAGGGCGAGGACGGACAGGTCGACGCCTTGAGCGTCCATGGCCGCGGTACGGCCGGCCGCCAGGTCTTCCAGGCGTTGCTGGTTGTCGCCTATCCGTTGAAGGCGAGACTTTCGTCGTTGAGCGGCGCAGCGCGCAGCGCGGACGTCACGTCCGGCATGATCCAGTGTTCTTCGATCGCGATGAGCGGCATGGCCTCTTCGTTTCTGTGTTCTGCGGGGCCGGCCACATCAGGTGGCATCGGGTGACGCCTGGACGGACCCGGCGTGCAGCGCCGACTGAGGCGTTCTCGTCAGGCCGCCCGGCGTGGTGATCGGTTGGTTCACCAGGGCACGGTCTGACCTGATCGGTCCAGATATGCCAGACCGGGTATGCCCAGCTTGGACAGCAGGACGTCCACGAGCAGGGGGACGCTTTCCTCGACGGTGAACGGTGCGTCCGGCCCACCCAGGGCGGTGCGAATCCAGCCTGGTGCCAGGAGGACGAAGGTGCGCTGCGTCTCGGACTGCCGGGTCGCGAAGCTGCGCATGAACATGTTCAGGGCTGCTTTGCTTCCGCGGTAGACCTCGCGGCCGGCGGTCGTGTTGTTCGTGATGCTGCCCTGTCCGGACGACATCGCGCCGATCAGTCCGGTGGGGGATACGAGGTCTTCGAGCGCTTCGATCACGCGCATGGGACTGAGGGCGTTGGTGATCATCACCTGGACGAAGTCCGATGCCGGAACCGCCCCGATCGGGGTCTGCTCGTTGTTCGTGGTTCCGGCGTTGACAAAGAGCAGGTCGAGTTGGCGGTGGGCGAGGCGTTCATGCAGGGGCGCCAGGTGGTCGGGCTCGTTGATGTCGAGGTGCTCGACACTCACGCGCCCGCCGGACCGGTCCGCGAGATCATGCAGAGGCGTTCGGGTGGTGGTGTCGCGGACCGTACCGATGACACTCCATCCCCGGTCGAGGAGTTCGGCCGCCATCGCGTGGCCGAGGCCACGCGAGGCCCCGACGATGAGTGCTGTCGGCGTGTGTCGATCTGCGCCAGTCGATGGCATACAGGGTCATCTCCGTTCTTACGCGGCGAGCTCACTTCGTGCACCGGGATGCCGTCTCAGCGGACTGCTGCGGCTGTCCGGCAGCGCTTCGCAAGTCTGCTCGCCGCGCTGTCATCGGAGCGAATCATGGGGCCTCTTTCATAGGATTCTCTTCATGGAAGGTATGCGAATGTGTGAATCCGGCGTTGTGCAGGCCGATGATGTGCGAATCATTCGTGCTCTCCAGGTCGCTCCGCGGGCTTCGTTCGCCTCGATCGCGAACGCGCTTGGCCTCACGGAAGGCTCCGTCAAGCGCCGCTACCGGCGCCTGTGCGCCGACGGCGTCATCCGCGTCGCAGGCATGGTGAATCCAGGCGCGCTGGGGCAGAGCAGGTGGCTGGTGCGACTGCGCTGCCGCCCCGGCAGCGTCTCGGCGATCGCCGACGCACTCGCCAAGCGTGACGATGTCAACTGGGTCGCCTTGAGCGCGGCGGGCTGCGAAATCACCTGCGCGACTCAGTCACGGACCCGTGAGCAGCGCGAAGACCTGCTCGGAAAGCGGCTTCCGCGTACCGCGGCCGTACTCGACGTCAACGCCTTCGCGATGCTCCGTCAGTTCATGGGAGGCCGCGGCCACTACTGGGCCGCGCTGCACGGCGTCCTGTCTCCGGAGCAGGAAGCCATGCTGGGCAGTGAAGGTCCGCCTTTCACTGAAGCCCCGGTCGTCGCCCGCGATCCCGTGCGCCTCACCGCAGAGGACGAGGAAATCCTCGGCTCTCTCGCCGCAGACGGTCGCGCCAGTCTCGTCGACCTCGCCGCGGCGGCGAACTCCACTCCAGGTCGGGTATCACGTCGCCTGCACGCTCTGCTGGAGCGTCGCGTCGTGCACCTCGACGTCGAGATCGCCGCAGCCGCACTGGGCTATCACACGCGGGCGAACCTGTGGCTGCGCGTACATCCGTCGGCCGTCAAGAGCGTCGGACGCACACTTGCGCAGGAACCCGAGATCGCCTTTGCCGCGGCCGTGTCCGGCACCTACAACATCCACGCCGTCGCGCACTGCCGCGACCTTGACGAACTGTTCGAGTTCACCACGGACCGCATCGGGTCCCTGACCGGCCTCCAGAGCATGGAAGTCTCACCTGTGCTGCGACACGTCAAGCAGGCAGGCACGCTCCTGTATGGCGATCGCCTCGTCGAGGCACAACGTCGAGCCTGAACAATGTCACACCGTCCGCAGCACACCTCTAGCAGATGACGACGGGATTCCATCCGGCATCCCGCGCCACATGCGTGAGGAGCCTTGCCATGGCGTACACCAGCAGCGCCCGGCAGCCCGCACCGGAGCGTTCGCCGCAGACGCCGGGGACATCGACCAGGCGAGCTGCCTGGACGCCGCACGGGCAGCGGTCGGCAACGGCACGCACGTCGGCCGTTACCGCACCCGGGCGCTGGCGGTGGGGGACAGGTTCTACGAGGACTTCATGCGCAGGTACGTGACGCTGGTCGTGCTGTTGCTGGTGGCCGCGTGTTGCCACGTTTCCTCCGCCGCGGCGTCCGGGGTCGCAGCAACTGCCCCCACAAGCGGCGGTAGTTGGGTCGGGACCTGGTCGGCCGCAGCCAACGGTGGGGTGAGCGCCACCGGTTACGCGGGATACACGATCCGCAACCTGGTCCATACGAGCATCGGCGGAGAGCGCGTGCGGGTGAAGCTGTCCAACACCTTCGGCACGAAGCCCGTGCTGTTCGCGCACACGACGGTGGGCCTGCAGCGAGTGCCCGGCAGCGCGGCGATCGCGCCCGGCACCCTGCGGGACGTGACCTTCGGCGGGCAGCGCGCCGTAACGATCCCGGCGGGCACGGAGCTCTACAGCGACCCCGTGGACCTTCCGCTCGCCGATGCCGCCAACCTCTTCGTCACCACCTATACGCCCGACCCCTCCGGACCGGTGACGTACCACAACCTCGGGATGGCGACGTCCTTCTACGCCACGGACGGCACGGACCACGCCGGCGACCTCGCCGCGGGCGGGCTGCCGTCGAAGACGCAGTCATGGCACTACGTCACCGAGGTGGACGTGGAACCCGGCGGCTCCAAGGCAGGCGCGGTCGTCACCCTGGGCGACTCCATCACCGACGGCGACCAGTCCACACCCGACGCCAACCGCCGCTGGCCGGACCGCCTGGCGGCACGGTTGAGCGCGAGCCACGGGGCCGCCGGCCGGTTCGGCGTGCTCAACGCCGGCATTGCGGGCAACCGGGTCCTGCTCGACGGTGCCGGCCCCCGTGCGACGGCCCGGCTGGACCGCGACGTCCTGCAGCGGGCGGGGGCCCGTACGGTGATCGTGTTGGAAGGGATCAACGACATCCTGCAGGGCCAGCACGACCCGAACCAGATCATCGCGGGCCTGCGGGAGATCGCCGACCGCGCACACGCCGCCGGCCTGCGGGTGCTGGGCGGCACCATCACGCCCTTCGGGGGCTGGGGATCGTACGGCGCTGACAAAGAAGCCGCCCGCGAGAACGTCAACAGCTGGATCCGGTCCAGCGGCGTCTTCGACGCGGTGGTCGACTTCGACGCCGCCCTCCGCGACCCGGCCGATCCGCATCGCATGCTGCCACGCTACGACAGCGGGGACCACCTGCATCCCGGCGACGCCGGCTACCAGACGACCCAGACGATGGCCGACGCCATCGACCTGCGCGCGCTCGGCCGCCCCGCCCCGGTGCAGCCGACGCCGCCCGCGCGGCCGGAGCGCTCGCTGTCCGTGGGCGTCGGGCCCGAACAGGCCGTCACGATCGCCGGCCGCCCGGCCACCGTGCCCTTGACCTCGCGCGTGACCGTCCAAGGTCCCGGCACGGTCCGCGGCAGCTTTACCGTCACCTTCGACGGCGTACGTCAACAGCGTGCGTTCGCCGTGCGAAGCCAGGGGCGCTTCGCACAGCTCGATCTCACACAGGACACGCAGGTGCCCGCTACGACGGCGGCCGGGACGCACCATGTCACTGTCACGGCCGACTGTTCCTGGAGATCCAGGCTCGCGGCTACCGCGGCAGCCGCCAGGTCGTCCGCAAATACCTCGCCGCCCTCCGTGCGGGCACCGCCGGACCGGTCCGGGCCGACATTCCGAGCCCCCGCAAGACCACCTCGTGGATCAGGCGGCCCCGCGAGACGCTCACCGAAAGCCAGGACGAGCGACTTCTTCAAGTCCGCCTCGCCTGCCCGGACATCACCAGGGCCTGCGATCTCGCTCGGGCGTTCGCCTACATGGTCCGCCACCAGCGCGGATACCTGCTGCTGGCGTGGATCCGGCGGGCCGAGCAGGACGCACCGAAGCCCATGAAGAGCTTCGCCGGATTCCTCCGCCAGGACCTCGACGCCGTCACCGCTGGCCTGACCCTGCCCTGGAGTTCCGGGGTCGTTGCAGGACACGTAAACCGGGTGAAAACACTCAAGCGGGCCATGTACGGCCGGGCCTCCTTCGCGCTCCTTCGGGCCGGAGTCCTCACTCAGCCATGACCCCACCCGACCGCGAACGAGCCGACCGCACGAAGCAGCATCAGCTGTGAGAGGCCTGCGTGCCATGTCTTTTCGGCGGCGCATCCTGCATGCGCATGCGAGTCGCCTGGTGGAACAGGCCGCGGACTCCGGTTGCCAATGCCCATACCAAGAGGGGAAATGCCGCTACCCGCTCCATGCCGCCCATCCCGAGTCCGAGATAGCGGTGGGAGAGGAAGAGCCCGAAGGCTATGAGCGCCGTTACCCCTAGCAGGCTGGTCGCCCAGCGCAGCGGACCCGGCACATCGTCCGCCAGGCCGACGCCCGCCAGCACAAGACCCATGTTGCCCATGGCCATGATGAGCAGCGCACCCAGGACATGCTGGTTCTCGTGGACGTCCGCAGGCGCTAGCCCGGCGATCACGAATCCCATGCCGGCACAGGCCAGCAGCCACCGGGCCACGAGCGGGCTCGCGCCTCTGCGCCACACAGCGCCAGTGAAGAAGACACCGACGGCGAGGAGCGTCCCCAAAGTGATGAACGAGGCGTTCATCAGGCCGTGTTCGGGCGAGCAGATATAGCGGGGTTCGGGTTCCGACTGCATGGCGCAGCGAGCGTTACCTAGGTCGCTGATGTTGTTCCGCGCCCAACTGTATGGTCTGGCCCAAGCTGATTCGGCGATCACGTGGACCACAAAAAACTGCGCCACACCTGCAACCCACGCGGCGTATCCGATCCGAGACTTCATATCCACCTTCTCTCGCACGGTTCACGTGCGAACAGGGGATCATGCACGGCTGGCCTCAGGCACTCCTACAAGCCCCCGGGCGCGAGGTAGGGAAGACCCCACATCCAGCCACGCCTCAGGGCTTCACGAAACCGCGGACAGAGCCGTTTTCAAGGGTTCTCATCACAGAAGCATGGAGTTCGTGGAGCCGGGCGAGCTGGATGCGGACCCGGCCGCGGCGGCGGCCGCGCCGCGCTCGCCTTCGCCGCGCTCCAGGCGGTGCAGCGGGCGGCACCGGAGTACCGGCGGTGCGCTCTGGCGATGCTGGGCCGGTTCGAGGAAGCCGAAGCCGAGGCGCGATCGTGTGGTTTTGTCCCTCTACGCCAGCACGAGCGGTGCCCTGGTTTTTCGATGTGGGCGTGAACCATCTCTCCCGCGGCTTGGTGGCCGCTGCGCTGACCGTGCCCCTGCTGCCCGCTGCGGCCCCGGCTGCCGCACCGGCGGATGCCAGGTCGGCAGAGGTCGACTGCCCCGATGGCTACGTGTGCATCTACCCCGAGATCAACTGTCGCAGGGGCCACTGGCGTTTCTACCGGGCGGTGATCTGGGCGGTCTTCCAGGCGCGGTAGTGCTGGGCGGGGTTGTCGGTGAAGGAGGCGTGGCGGGGGCGCCAGCCGAGCAGGCGGTGGGCCTTGGCGCTGGAGACGAGTTCATCCTGGTCGGCGGCCATTTGCATCATGCCACCCTGCTCGGCACTGGCCAGGGCGATCTCACCGGTGAATCCGGCGGCGCGCACGGCGGTGTACTGCATGTCCAGGGCGGTCAGGCGTTGGTCGTCGGCGATGACGAAGACCTCGCCGTCGAGGGCTTCGGGCTGCTCGAGGATGCGGACGTAGGCGTCGGCGAGGTCGTCGACGTGGACCCAGCTCCAGCGCTTGGCGGTGTCGCCGTAGAAGATGGGGTTTCCCGCTTCGGCGGCGGCGAACCACTGGCCGGTCATGGAGGTGGTGGCCGGTCCCCCGTACATGAAGCCGGGGCGTACCACGGTGTGCGCGAGGCCGGAGGCGGCCAGTTCCTTCTCCAGGTTGAAACGGAAGCCGATGGGGCTGTCGGGGTTGCCGGGGGTGTTCTCGTCCATGAGGGGCAGGCCGGTGCGGCCGTAGCAGGAGATGCCGGTGGTGAACACCAGGTGGCGGCGGCGCCCGTCGCGCTCCTGGGCGGCGAGCAGTTCGGCGAACAGGCGCTGGTCGCCGCCGACGGGGTCGCTCATGTCCATGAGGAGGTGGACGACCGCATCGGCGCCCTCCAGGTGGCCGCGCCAGGTCTCCGGCTGGGAGAAGTCGCCTTCGACGGGCGTGACCTCGTTGACGGCCAGGTCACGGGCGGCGGGCGTGGTGGTGTCGCGGGTCAGGCCCAGGACGGTGTGTCCGGCGCGGGCCAGGGCGGTCGAGACACGGCGGCCGGCGTAGCCGGTGGCGCCTATGACGAGGATCTGCATGGTGCGTGCTCCGTGTGCGGTGTCGTGCCGCGGGTCAGGCGGCGGGGGTGGTGGTGAAGAACCGGGCGAGACGGTCGGCTGTCCAGGCCGGGTTGTCGGCGGCGAAGGTGTGCGCGGCCCCGGGGACGATGTCGGCGCGGACGTCGGCCGCGGCCTGGCGCGCGCCGTCGAGCAGCACGTTCTGGGGCAGGCCGTGCTCGCCGTTGAGGATGAGGACCGGCATTGTCAGCGGGCCACCGACGCGGGCCGCCCGCCCGTCTGGCACGAGGGTGGCGTAGTGCTCGAAGCCGCCGCGCATCGCGTCGGGACGGGTGTAGGTGCGCAGCAGGTCGGCGCGGTCGGCGGCGGTGATGCCGCCGCGGGTCATCATCGACCAGAAGCCCGTGAGGTAGGGCTCTTCCTTGCCGGCGGTGAGCATGGCGGCCAGGTCGCTCTGGGCATGGAAGCCGAAGTGCCACGACCCCCCGGTGGCGGGGTTCATGTGGTCCTCCAGTCCGTACCCGGGCAGGTACGCCTCGCTGAGGACCAGGCGCTCCACCTCGTGCGGGTATGCCTGCGCCCAGGCGTGGACGGTCATCGTGCCGACGTCGGTGCCGACGACGAAGGCCCGCTCATGCCCCAGGTGCCGCAGCAGTAGGTGCAGGTCCTCGGCTTCCTCCCGCTTGGTCCAGTGCCCGGCCGGGATGCCCGAGTCGCCAGAACCGCGCAGGTCCGGCGCGATCACCGTGAATCCCTTCTGTACGAGCAGGGGAATCAGCAGGCGCCACTCGATCCAGCTGAAGGGCCAGCCGTGCACGAGGACCACGGCAGGCCCCTGACCGCCGATGACGTAGTGCAGCCGGACCCCGTTGACCTCGGTCTCGGCGTGCGCGAAGCCCTCGGTCAGGGGGGTGGGGGAGTTCATCCGAACCTCCTTATTGCTTGCTTCAGCAACAATCACATTACTTGCTTGCCTCGTCAAATAGAGTGGGGGCATGCCCGCCGACAACGAACCCGCCTCGCTGACCCCGGACGAACTGCTGCTGTGGCAGAGCCTGGGGCGTCTGGTCCACTCCCTGCCCCGCGTGCTGGAGGAGGACATGGCCCGCACCAGCGTGACCATGACCGAGTTCGCCGTCCTCCAGCTGCTCAGCGAAGCGCCCGGACGATGCCTGCGGATGTCCGCGCTCGCCACGGCCGCCGGCCTCACCCCCTCCCGCATCACCCGCGTCGTCGACGCCCTCTCCGGCCACGGCCTGGTCCGTAAGCAGCGCCACGGCCAGGACGCGCGCGGAAGTGAGGCCGTCCTCACCGATGCCGGACTCCACGCCATGCAGGCCGCCCAGCCCGCCCACCTCGCCAGCGCCCGACGCCGCGTACTCGACCGCATCCCGGCCGACCTGGTACCCGACCTCGCCAAAGCCCTGGCCGCCCTCGCCGACATCCAGAGCCCCACCCCACGCACCTGATCACCAAATACCCTGCGCGCTCCAACCGGTCTGACGCCATTGCCCATGGCCCCGGCATGGTGTCCAGGTTCCGGCAGAGGGCGGTGCGGCTCAACGTCGCCCGACGCGAGGGGACTTGTCAGCTTCGGGAGAACAGGGCCCGAACGACTGCCGCTCACGGCGGCGTCTCCAGATCTCGTCCTGCTGAGCCGACGAAAACCCGTGGTCACGCGCCTGTTCCTCCACGACCACGTGATCATCCGTGAGTGGTGCGTTGATCATTTGAGGGTGCCATCGTTGAACGACAGGCGGCGCGAGCTGGCCGGCAAGCCAGGCCGGCGGGGGCGATCAGCTGGTGGCGAGGCGGGCGAGGGGGGTGGGCGGTTCGGGGAGCGATGTGGTTTGGGTGCGCCAGAGGCGGGTGGTGGTTTCGGTGGTCTGGTGTGCCTGTCCGAGGTAGTTCTCCGGCTGGGCGTGAAGGCCGGGCAGGAGTGTGTCGAGGTGGTGTTCGGCCAGGACGTCGCGCAGTGTCTGCGTGAGATGTGCGCCGGTGGTACGGGTACGGGTTGCTGCTTCGTGGACAAGGTCGTGGGCGCGTTCCCGGCCGACGGGTCCGGCCAGCGTGATCATGTGTGATTCCGCCATGACGAGGCCGCCGTCGCTGTCGAGGTTGGCGCGCATGCGGCGGGCGTCGACCCGGAGCCCGCGCAGGAGGGCGATTGTCTCCGTGAGGGCCGCTCCGGCGGTTACGGCGAGTTCGGGCAGGACGCGCCATTCGGTGTGCCATTCTCCGGCGGCGCGCTCATGGCCTGCTTCCTGGGCGCGGAGCAGCGCGGAGGTGAGAGCGCCGGCGGTGCCGCTCAGTCCGATGATGCTTTCCGAGGTGATCGGGTTGACTTTCTGCGGCATGGTCGAGGATGCGCCCCGGTGATCGCTGTAGGGCTCGAAGACTTCGGCGATCTCGGTCCGGGAGAGGTCGACGATGTTGCGGGCCAGGCGCGCGCATGTCGCGGTGAGCAAGGAGCACAGCCAGCCGAACTCGGCGACTCCGTCGCGGGCCACGTGCCAGGGGGTCGCGGTGTCGTGCAGGCCGAGCAGGCGGGCCATACCGCTTCTGACGGCTGCCGCGTGCGGGCCGAATGCGGCTGAAGTGCCGCCGGCTCCGGACAGGGAGATCATGCCGATGCGCGGCGCCGCCTGGGCCAGGCGCTGCCGGTGGCGGGTGAACTGCGCCAGGAGGGTGGCCAAGGTGGCGCCGAACGTGGTGGGTACGGCCTGCTGGCCGTGGGTGCGGGCCGCCATCACGGTGGAGGCGTGCTCGGTGACACGGTCCGCGAGGACATCGCCGAGTTCGGCGATCCGGCGTTCGAGAGCGGCCAGGGAGCGGACCATCTGCAGGGCGAGACCGGTGTCCATGATGTCCTGCGTGGTGGCGCCGTAGTGCACCCGGCCGTCGGGCCCCGGCGGGAGCCGGCGGCTGATCTGCCGGACCAGGCCCAGGATGGGGTAGCCGACGGTGCGGGCAGTGCGCCACAGCTCTTCGCGGTCGATGTGGTGCAGCTGTGCCGCGTCGCGGATGGCGGCGGCCTCCGCGTGGGTGAGCACTCCGGCATCGGCCTGGGCCTGGGCGAGAGCGCGTTCGGCGGCGAGCCAGCTGTTGAGGGCCGCATCCTCGCAAAAGAGGGCATGCTGTTCGGGGTCCGTCGCGAGCCGGCTGGTCAGGGAGAAGGGTTCCGGCAGCGGGGCATGGGTGTTCATGACCGGTCCTGGGGGGCGGGGGTGTCGGGGTCGGCGGGAGTGTCGATGGCGATGTACTTCTGCTCCAGGTATTCCTCGATGCCGGAGTTGCCGCCCTCGCGGCCGGCCCCTGAATGCTTGATGCCGCCGAAGGGTGCCCCAGGGTCGGAGACGTAGCCGCGATTGAGGCCGACCATGCCGCTCTCGATCCGTTCGCTCATCCGCAGTGCTCGGCCGAGATCGCGGGTGTAGAGGTAGGCGACCAGGCCGAACTCGGTGGCGTTGGCCAGCGCGAGGGCCTCGTCGTCGCTGGAGAAGGTCCGGATGGCGGCGACGGGGCCGAAGATCTCCTCGCGGCTGATGCGTGCGCCGGCGGGGACGTCGGTGAGCACGGTGGGCGGATAGAAGTAGCCGGGCAGGTCGGGGGTGCTGCCGCCGGTGTGCAGCCGCGCGCCGCCGGCGATGGTCTCCTCCACCAGCTGGGCGACACGGTCGCGCTGGGTGCGGTCGATCAGCGGGCCGAGGTCGGTACCGGTTTCCGTTCCGCTGCCGAGAGTCAGGCCGCTCATCCGGTCCACGAGACGCTCGGTGAATTCCTGCGCGACGTCGGCATGGATGAGGAAGCGGTTCGCCGCGATGCACGCTTCGCCGATGTTGCGCAGCTTCGCGGTCATGGCGCCGTCCACCGCCGCTTCCAGGTCGGCGTCGGCGCACACGATGAACGGGGCATTGCCGCCCAGCTCCATCGAGGTGCGCAGTACGTTGGCGGATGCCTGGGCCAGCAGCAGCCGGCCGACCGCGGTGGAGCCGGTGAAGGAGACCTTGCGCAGCCGCGGATCCTTCATCAGCGTCTCGGACACCGCAGCAGCGCCGGTGGTGGGAATGAGGTTCAAAACGCCGGCGGGCAGGCCGGCCTCGGCCAGGACAGTGGCCAGTGCGATGCTGGTGAGCGGGGTCTGCGGGGCGGGCTTGAGAACCATCGTGCAGCCGGCGGCCACGGCGGGGGCGATCTTACGGGCCGGCATCGCCAGCGGCGCGTTCCAGGGCGTGATCAGCAGGCACGGTCCGACGGGCTGGCGCATGACCAGAACCCGCGCCGTTGCGTCCTCGCTGACCTTCCAGGTCCCGTCGATGCGGACGGCTTCCTCGGCGAACCAGCGCAAGTATCCGGCCGCGTAATCGACTTCCGCACGGGCCTCGGCGAGGGACTTGCCCATCTCCAGAGTGATGAGCCCTGCGAAGCCCTCACGGCGCTCCAGCAGCAGGTCGTGGGTGCGGCGCAGGATGCGGCTGCGCTGTCCCGGCGATGTTGCGGCCCACTGCGACTGTGCCCCGGCGGCTGCGCCGAGGGCGTCGAGTGCGTCCGCGGTGCCGGCATCGGCGACCCGGGCTACCGGTTCGCCCGTCGCGGGGTTCTCCACGGGGAACGTGGCGCCGCCTGTCGCAGGCCGCCACCCTCCGCCGATCAGCAGCCCTTGCGGGAGAGCATCAACGCCGTGGAGGCGGGGCGTGCGGTCCGTCATGGTGGTGTCTCACCCGTCGTCGAAGGAGGAAAGCAGGAGGGGCGGCCCGGGCCGCCGCTGCCTGGAGGAATGCGCAGCGGTGGCCCGGGGCGAGGGGTCAGCCCGCTGCCAGCGCGGTGTTGATCGCGTCGGCCATCGGGGTGCTGGAAGCCGGGTTCTGGCCGGTGAAGAGGTTGGCGTCCTGGATGGTGAACGCCTGGTAGGGGTCACCCTGCTCGTGCCGGGCGCCCATCTCGCGCAGACGGCTCGCCAGCAGCCACGGAGCGTTGTCAGCGGTGCCGAACAGGCGCTCCTCCTCGTCGGTGAATGCGGCCATCCGCCGGCCGGAGAAGATCCACTTGCCCTGCTCGTCGACCGCGGACAGCAACGCGGCCGGACCGTGGCAGACCGCACCGACGATCTTTCCGGCGCGGTCGGCCTCGACCAGCAGCCGGCCCAGGTTCGGGTCCTGGAAGAGGTCGACCACGGGGCCGTGCCCGCCCGGCAGCACCACGGCGTCGTAATCGGCGGCCGAGACCTCCTCCAGCTTCAGCAGCGGCCCGAAGTCGCTGAGCGCCTTCTGCGCGTGGGCCACGTGCCGGGCACAGTCCTCACCGGCGATCGCCGGGTCGGCGCTGTGCTTGTCCAGCGGCTGCAGCACACCGCCGGGGGAGGCGAAGTCGACGGTGTGGCCGGCGCTGACGAACGCCTCGTGCGGCGCAGCCAGCTCCTCCGCCCAGTACCCCGTGGGGTACTGCGAGCCATCGGTGCGCTCCCACACGGCGGCTGCGGACATGACGATCAGAATGCGGCTCATGACTTCTTCCTCAGCTTCTCGCAATCAGCCGGTCACCTGCGGGACCGGGACTGTCGGATCGGCTGATCCGGCAGCGCATCCACTGTCACCCGCCCCGGCCGCCTGAAGGCGGCCATCATCGGCCCTGACCTGCCTCGGTCCGCCCTGCCTAGGACTGACAGTCCCTGTTGAGGCGGCCGTGGCCGCAGCGAATCGGCCACAATGGACCCATGGCCACCTCGAACCGCGAACTCGCCGATTTCCTGCGCCGGGCCCGTGCCCAGTGCGACCCGGCGCGCGCAGGACTGCCGCCGGACACCCGCGTGCGCCGCGTACCCGGCCTGCGACGCGAAGAGGTGGCACGACTGGCCGGCGTCTCCGCCGACTACTACGCCCGCCTCGAACAGGGACGCCACATCACCCCCTCACCCGCAGTGGTCGAAGCACTGGCCCAGGCGCTGGAACTCGACGCCGCCGGACGTGCCCACCTCAACGACCTCATCGGCACCACCACCGCGGCCCCCCGACGCCGGCGCCCGCCGACCGTCCAGCGCTTGCGCCCCGGCCTCCACCAGCTGCTGGACTCCATGGAGGGCACCCCCGCCCTGGTCCTGGGACGCCGAGCGGACGTCCTGGGCGCCAACCGGATAGCCAAGGCGCTGTTCACCGACTTCGACGCCCTGCCCCCGGCTCAACGCAACTACACACGGTGGCTCCTCCTCTCCCCGGAAGCCCGCACCCTCTTCATCGACTGGGAGCTCCAAGCCCGCGCAGCCGTGGAGAACCTCCGCCTCGACGTCGGCCGTACCCCCGACGACCAGACCACCCAGGACCTCATCACCGAGCTGAAGGAAAACAGCACAGAGTTCGACCGCTGGTGGCAGCAGCACCGCGTCCACCAGCGCACCCACGGATCCAAACGACTGCTCCACCCGCTCGTCGGCGAGGTCACCGTGCAGTACGAAACCTTCACCCTCCCCGGAGACACCGAAGCAGCCGTCTTCCTCTACAGCACCGAAGCTGGCTCCCCGTCCCGCCACGCACTCGACCTCCTCACCTCCTGGACGCTCACTCCCACCGTCCCTCGCAGCGAGTCCTGAACTCCGCGAGCCTCGACCACCTAGCGTTACGACCCTGACATCTGAACGGACGCTGTGGCCTGCGCTCGCCCGACGGCCGCGAAGCGGCTGACCAAGGCGAGGACCCGTTCGGCGATCCTCACCGTCCGTCCGCATCCCGGATCGAACTGGTCACCTATCCCGAAGCCCTCGTCCTCACCCGCCTGTTCACCTCCCCGCACTGGCGAGGCCACAGCCGCCTGCCCGCCGAAGTGGCACGACGTCTCACGATCGCTCCCGATCAGCTGCCCTTGTCGACGAGCCCGTAATACCCAAGCGGTTGGCTGACGGGCTTTCGGGCGAAGCGTCCCTCTTGCGGGCGGCGGAAAATCGTTCGACGGGCCGGGCCGGATTCGTCATGATCAGCACTCGTGACGACTCCTCAGCGGCTCCTGGTCCGGGCCGCTGCCCGCAACAACGCCGAGTGGAGCGCGGCGATGAGCCGATCACACGGCTTGGCGGGCGAGTTCGGGGCACATGCCTGGGCCGCTCCGTCTCGCACGCCGCTGTATTACCCCGACGCGGTGACGCTGGCGCCGGGCGCCGACCGAGCCGCGCTGGTGTCCCGGATCGACACCGTCGCACCCGGCGCCTCCGTCAAGGACAGCTTCGCCGACCTCGACCTGACGGAGGAAGGGACAGGCCGAATGATTCCCCTCTTCGTATACAGGACTGTCCCTGGTCGTCATCCGCGTACGTGACAGGGCAGGACCCCAGCGTTCGGC
The DNA here is from genome assembly GCF_018138715.1 of Streptomyces asiaticus. NCBI lineage: Bacteria > Bacillati > Actinomycetota > Actinomycetes > Kitasatosporales > Streptomycetaceae > Streptomyces > Streptomyces asiaticus. The sequence goes on along the minus strand of NZ_JAGSHX010000004.1, from coordinate 32,347 downwards.
GGCCGACGGGGCCGCTTCGGAAGACACGGGGTCGGTCCGATGAGTACAGCGGTGGCCACGCCAGTACGGCTGAGCGTCCGGCGCAGTGACGAATCCATGGCGGAGGACCTGGAGTGGCAGTCGGTGCCGCTTGGATCATCACACGGCCCTGATCACAAGAGCTGGAAGACTGTGTCGCGAGATGAGACACCCACTCCTCTGACCCGCTCTGAACGGGTGATCCACGAAGGCCAGGCTTGATCCTTTGAGCTCTTCACACCGCAGATGAATGCGGTTGCGGCGAGACCGGGCAGCCCGGTGAGCTACCTCCATGGACGGTGCCACAGAGCAGGCGCAACGGGCGAGGTCAGGAAGAGACCGCAAGGCCCCGACGCAACCGCCTCCATGGCACAGGTCGGCTGTGCTTGTGGCCCTGATGCTGGCCGCCTTCACCTTCAACACTGCGGAGAACCTGCCGATCGGCCTCCTGGACCTCATTTCCGACAGCCTGCGGGTGTCCGTGTCAGCGGTCGGTCTCTTGGTCACCGGTTACGGGGTGACAGTGGCCGTCGCGTCTTTGCCGCTCGCCCACGTCATGCGGGCTATTCCCCGACGCCATGTGCTCACTGGACTGCTGGCCGCGCTGGTCGTATCCAGTCTGGTTGCGGCGCTGGCGACCTCGTACTGGCTGCTCCTCATGACACGGCTGCTGACCGCGCTCGCACAGGCGCTGTTCTGGGCCGTGATGGGACCGGTCGCGGTGGGCCTGTTCGCACCCGAGGTCCGTGGGCGTGTGGTCGGAGCGCTTTCCGTTGCCGGTTCACTCGCCCTCGTGCTCGGCGTTCCCGCCGGGACCTGGCTGGGTCGGCAGGACGGCTGGCCCATGCCCGTCGCCATGCTGGCGGCTCTGGGGCTCGTCTCTCTGGCGACGATCACCGCCCTGCTGCCGACTTCGCGTCCGGAAGAGGAGCCCGCCGCCTACGGCATCAGTCCCGACGCCCGCCGGCTCGGGATCGTGCTGGCGGCCGGGACCCTGTCCGCCACCGGGGCGTTCGCGGGATATACCTACATCGTGAAGTTCCTGGGGGACGTGAGTGGGTTCTCCCCGAGCGCGGTCAGCGCCTTGTTCGTGGCTTTCGGTGTGGCGTGTCTGGCCGGGGTGAGCATCACGGGGATCTTGCTGGACCGCTTTCCGCAGGCCGCGCTGACGACCGCCGTGGCCACGCAGGCGGTGGGCATGCTTGGTCTGTACGCGGTCGGCAGCGATCCGCTGGCGGCGGTGGTGTTCCTGGTGCTGATGGGCGGTGCACTCGGGCCGGTGTTCATGACCACCCAGAACGCGATGCTGCATTACGCACCGGGCCGCACGGATATCGCACTCGCGGCCAACTCCGGTCTTTACAACGCCGGTATCGCGGCGGGTGCCGCGCTCGGCGGGCTGATCCTGCCGTTGGCCGACGTGCGGGGCGCCTTCCTCCTTGGCGGACTGCTGACCGCTGCGGCCTGCGTTGTGCTACTCGGCGACTGGCTGCTGCGTCCGGCCCCGGAGTCCGCCGAGTAGAGCCGCCGTCAGCAGGCGGTTCCGTGTGAAGTCTCACGATCCGTGGGTGAGTGCGTGTTTCCGAACTGGGCTCCTTGGCCGTGCGCAGGCGCGCATGCAGCTCAAGGCCGAGCATGTCCGCGTGCTGCGAGAGCCGCGCCGGGCAGCGTACTCCGCCTTCGCGGAGTGCCTGCAACAGATACGCACCCTCCACGATGCGCTCGGAAGTCAACTCGCAGCCGCGGCGGCGGGGGCGGAAGACCTGCAGCGGGAGGAAAGCCTTCAGGAAGCTCTTCGTGTATACCAGCAGGCTGGTGACCTCTTCCACGGAGAGTTGCAACGCTTGCAATCTTCAGTGACCGTGGAGGGCCCTCCAGACGTGACCAAGGCGGCCCTTCGCGCTGGCTCCACGCTGCTCTATGAGCGGGGCACGTTACACAGGTGGATCCGGTTTCTCGAAGACGGCACTGCTGCGGAAGAGCACCAGCGTGAATCAGACGATGCGAACCTCGCTGCACAGTTGGAAATCGTGAGCTTTCTTAATGAAGCATCAAGCGCGCTGGCATACGACGGCATCACTCCCGCCTCCTGATTGCGTGATTCCTCGGACGGTAGTCGCATAGGAGGTGTCGGCCGGCCGCCGACCGCGGCGAGTGCGAGAACTGCGGGCAACGTGATCCACCTCCGGCACGCTCGCCGCGGCGGATCGCGGCGCAGGTGGACCGGGAGCTGCCCGGCCTCGAGGCCGGGCAGCGCCGCCAGGTCCTCGAGGGCCGGCTCCGTCAGCAGGTGGCCCTCGAGGGGGAGGACTTCGTGTGGCGGCGCGAGCAGGCCGGAGCCGAGCAGGCCCGCCAGGACGCTGCCCGTGCGGCCGCTCAGTGCGTGTTTCTAAGCCCCGGTCCTGAGTAGCCTTGAGACCTACGCTGGCGGGGTGTCCGAGGGCACCCGGCGGGCCGGGGAGAGGAACTGTCGGGCTTGTGGTGAACGGCTGAGGCCGGGGGCCCGGCCTGACGCGGTGTTCTGCTCGTCGGCGTGTCGTGCCAGGCAGTGGCGTACGGAACGGCGGTTGCGCATACGGCTGGCGGCTGTACGGGACGGCCAGGGCGAGGTCGAGTGCCCGGAGTGCGGGACTCGGTGGGTGGCTGGTGTCGACCGGCGGTCGACGGCCGTGTACTGCTCGCCGCGGTGCAAGGTGAGGGGCTGGCGGCGGGGAAAGGAACCGTTCAGCGAACGGTCACAGTAACCGCATCGCGAACGGCTGAAGCGGTCAGTTTCTGCACAACTTCGGTCATCCAAGGCAGTTTGTTGTGAGCACGTCATTTACGGTCTGACGCTCGATGTGGATGCGGGCCTTGTCCCGTCACGGTCCGAAGTACCGTGCCCTGGACCGTACTTGGGTGGTGGAACCCCATGTCCGAGGAGATCGAGAAGGTCGGAGCCGTCAGCCAGTCCCGCTACGAACAGATCGTGGCCGAGCTGCGGCAAGTCGTCGAGCAGCAGACGCAGGGGCAGTTCACGATCGGCGACCGCGCGCTAGAGATCGAACCGATGCGACCACGCGGCGGGGTGGTCGCGGCGGACCCGCAGTGGACCGTCGCCGAGTCGCTGCGGCGGCTGGCCGAGGACATCGGCCTGAAGGCGAACACGGTCAAGACGGCCAGGTGGGTGGCCTCGCGGTGGCCGAAGGAGCATCGGCAGACCGGGGTGTCCTACACCGTTCACCGGATCCTGGCGGACATCGAGGATCCGGACGAGCGGTTCGCCGCGATCAAGACCCCGCCGGAGGGCAAGGCCCGGTAGGCTCCGGATGCCGCCAACCGGCGGGTCGGCCGCCAGGTCGATAACCCCGAGACGCCGCAGGAGAAGATCACGGCGATCCACTCGCTGGCCCGGGACGAGGAGGTCGCCGCGTCGGTAACCACCGACTTCCTGAAGCGTCCGCAGGTCGCGGCCAAAGTGCCCATGGAGGACAAGGTCCGGGTGGTGGAGGAGTTCACCCGCGACGAGTTGGTGGCGACCACCGCGGCCACCGGCCTGCTGCGGCGGCCGGACGTCGCGTTCAAGGCGATGAGTGCCTGTTGACCGGACTAACAGAAGACACGCCGACGATGGAGAGGAGTCGATCTCTTCTGGGCGATAGACCTCGTGCAGCTCGAAGTGAGGAGGCTGCATGGGGGCCAGGACTGGCGAGATTGAGCGGGACATCACCGCTATCCGCTTGCCGAAGTGGGGGCGGGTGATTCCCGCCGAGGGTGTAGTGCCATGGCTGGTGGTAGGCCCGGACGAGGAACCGGTGGAGCCAATCCGGCGGTACCTCCGGGACTTCACGGCAAGGAACCGTCCTGGCTCGGTACGCAGCTACGCGTACGGGCTGCTGAGATGGTGGCGGTGGCTGCAGGCGGTCGGAGTCGAGTGGGACCGAGCGACCACTGCGGAGGCCCGGGACCTGGTGCTGTGGCTCCGCCAGGCGGACAAGCCGCGGAACTCCCCTCGGCGAGCGTCGGCCCACACGGCGGGCAAGGTCAACCCGATCACTCGCAAGAGGAACCTGGGCGACGGCTACGAACCCCGAACTGTCCGGCACAACAACGCCGTCGTCCGCAGCTTCTACGAGTTCTGGCTCGAGATCGGCGAAGGCCCCCTGGTCAACCCCGTGCCGCTCGACCGCAAAGGGCGTCGCCCGCACGCACACCACAACCCGCTCGAACCGTTCAGGGCCGAAGGCCGGATCCGCTACAACCTCAAGGTGCCCCGATCCAGGCCTCGCGAGATTCCGGACGAGTGCTGGAAGGAACTGTTCGGGTCCCTCCGCTCCAACCGCGACCGCGCGATCCTGGCGCTCGATCTCAGCTGCGCCGCCCGCGCGAGTGAGGTCCTCGGACTGCGCGGTGTCGACCTGGACTGGGGCGACCAGCTCGTGCGGGTCCGGCGCAAGGGCAGCGACGCCGAGCAGTGGCTGCCCGCCAGTCCCGAGGCCTTCATCTGGCTGCGGCTCTACCTGGCCGACCTCGGCCTGTTGGAGCCGAACGACCCGATCTGGTGGACGCTTCGACGGCGCGATCACGGCGACGGGCTGCGGCACCAGCCAATGAACTACGACGCCCTGAGGGCTGTGCTCCGGCGCGTGAACGCGCTGCTCGGGACGAACTACACCATGCACGACCTGCGGCACACCGCAGCCCTGCGCATGAGTCGCGATGAAAGTCTCTCGCTCCGGGACGTACAGACCATCCTCGGCCATGCCCACCTCAGCACCACCGCCGACATCTACCTCATCGAGGACGAAGCCCGGGTGATTCGCCGCGTCGCCGAGCATCTGGCCGCACGCGAGCTCCGTGCCCAGCAACCTCCGCCGCCGGTCGCCGTCGGCTACCACGCCACTGATTTGGACGTGCTGTTCGGAGGTCTTCCGCGATGACCGTGACCACCAGCAGACCAGCCGATTCTGTCCCCTCTGACCGAGACACCGTCGATCATCAGGCGATGCTTGCTGCCGACCGCGGCCCGTTCGACGCGCTCTCGGTCGAGGGCGTTCTGGAGCTGCTGCCGTCACTCTCGACGTTTCCGCCGACGACGAGCAAGCGAAGTAGAAGCAAGCGAGCCGAGCGGTCGCGCGGGACCGCCCGGATCCTGGTCTGGCTGCTGTCCTTCCCCGGGGACGGCTGGCAGGAGCGGTGGATCGTCTCCGGCGCCGACAGCAGCCTGGACTGGATCGACGTCGTCACGGCCGGATACGGGTGCGTCGAAGCATCCCGACGGTCCGTGACCACAGACGGACTGGGCTGCTTGCTCCTGGCCAGGGCGGTGCGTCCGAGCTACGAATTCCTGCAGTGCTACCGGACCTCGGGGCTCTACCGCCATGCCAAGCAGGAGTTCGGCGCTGACCTGTTCAGCAGGCTGCGGCAGGCCGGCATGGCCCGGGGAACGATCCCCAGTCACCTGAGCACGGCCGAGAACAGTCTGGTGAAGGTCGCTTTCCGGACCGGCCGCGACCTCGCGGATCTCACCTCAGACGACCTGATTGCTTACCACGACTGGAACAAGGAGGCACTCGGCAAGGCACCCATGGGGCTTCACGCCGCCTGGGACCTACTCCGGGACATCGGGGTCCTGGACGAGAAACTGTCCTTGCGCCGGACCCTGGCGCGCGGGCAGCTGCCGACAACGCAACTCGTCGACCGGTATGGCATCCAACGCGGCCCTGTCCGGGATGTGTTCGTACGCTACCTTGACGAGCGCCGCCCCAGTCTCGACTACAGCTCGGTGTCCGGCCTGGCCAGCCAGCTGGTGGGCGCCTTCTGGGCCGACATCGAAAAGCACCATCCCGGCATCTCCAGCCTCCACCTGGCGCCGGAGATCGCCGAGGCATGGAAACAGCGGGTGAAGGTCATCAACCGTCCAGGCAAGGCCCCCGTCCCCCGCGAACAATGGGCGAGCGTGCTGACCACCGTCCGGGCGTTCTACCTCGACATCGCCGAGTGGGCCCTGGAAGATCCGAGCTGGGCAGCCTGGGCAGTCCCCAGCCCGGTCCGCCGCTCCGACACCGGCGGCTTCACCAAGGTCAAGAAGAAGGCCCGGGCCAAGATGCACCAGCGGGTCCGTGAACGGCTGCCCCGCCTTCCTGAACTCGTCGACACCACCGAACAACACCACGCCCACCAGAAGCGCCTGCTGGCAGCAGCCGAAACCACTCCGATCGGCGCAACCTTCGACCTGGACGGCCGCGACTATCGGCGCATCGACAGGAAGGACGACCAGCTCAGAAAGCGATTCCACTACCGGCCCACCATCGTGCTCGCGCAGGACATCGCCACTGAAGAACAGCTCGACCTCACCCGCAGCGAGGACGAGGCGTTCTGGGCCTGGGCTGTCATCGAGACGCTCCGTCACACCGGAGTCCGTCTCGAAGAGCTGCTGGAACTGACCCACTTGGCGCTGGTGTCCTACGAGCTCCCTGACACCAGCGAGATCGTGCCGCTGCTGCAGATCGTCCCGTCCAAGAGCAACGAGGAACGGCTCCTCCTGGTCAGCCCCGAGCTGGCCAGCGTCCTTGCCACGGTCATCAGCCGACTCCGCGGCGACAACAACGGCGTCGTGCCCTTCGTCGCGCGCTATGACCCCCACGAACTGGTCACAGGGCCGGCACTTCCACACCTGTTCCAGCGCCGCGTCGGCTGGAGACGCGACGTCATCACCACCAACATGGTCTATCAGTTGCTCAACGACACCCTGACCCGAGCATCACTGACCGACCAGGCCGGCCAGCCGTTGCGCTATACGCCTCACGACTTTCGGAGGATCTTCGCGACCGAAGCCGTCGCCGGCGGGCTCCCCGTCCACATTGCTGCCCGCTTGCTCGGTCATGCCTCAGTGGTTACCACCGAGGCATACGTGGCCGTGTTCCAAGAGGACCTGATCCGCTCTTACCGGGCCTTTCTTGACAAGCGTCGCTCCGTCCGTCCCGTCGAGGAGTACCGCGAACCCACCGATGACGAATGGCGCGAGTTCCAGGAGCACTTCCACACTCGCAAGCTCGAATTGGGCGATTGTGCCCGCCCCTACGGCACTCCCTGCCAGCATGAGCACTCCTGCTTCTCTGAACTAGCGTTGGCGGATGCGGATCACGTCTCGTCGGGGCCTATTGCGGTGTTTAGCGTGTGCAAAGCGTCATCGTATTGGTGACGGTCGAACTGGAACGGACCGAATGCCACATAGTCGCGGGCCTTGCGGTGCGGTTGCTCAAAGGCGTCCCAGGTCACGAAGTCGGCCGTCGCGGTGATGCGGGCCATGAGGGGCCAGCATCCCCACTCGCCGCATTCACAACCGAGAACGGGTGTCTTCGGCCCCATCGCGTTGGTGGACCGTCCGAGAAAGTGATCCTGCATCGGGCCGAACCGGAAGAACCCCGGGATCAGACCGCCGTAGGCGTCGCCTGCGGGCTGCATCCCGGCCGCGATCTCGAACCCATCGATCAGCTCGGTGAGTGGTGCTCCGTCGATGCAGGGGACGATCACGAGCGGGCCGCCGTCGCCACGCTGCCGGCAGTCGAACCGGATGTCATTGCTGGTCATCCAGTGATTGTGCCAGCGAAGCCGTTACCTCCACCTGGGTAAATTGAGCTGGGGCTATGCATGGCATGCCGAGGTCGATCGCCGTACCGCCGGAAGCTCGTCGGTCCATCTGAGCAAGCTTGTCTTCGGCGCCAGCCAGGCTGACCCGGAGCCCTTCGACCTCCCCGAGCCAGCCCTCGCGCTCGGCCTCGGCGATGCGGGCGACGAGGTTGTCGCGGATCTCCTCCAACCGGCCGCGCTGGGCCGGGTCCGGCCGGAGAAGCAAGCAACGAACGCAAGCGTGTTCATGAACACAAGGGGTTGAAAAGGCGCGACCGCAGGTGCCGATGGAGACCTTGCGCTTCTCGAAGTGTGCGAGGAAAGCGCCCCATTCCTCCTCGGTCGGCGTCCGATACTCTTCGCTGGGTCGGCTGGCCCGGCGACGGGCGATGAAGGCGCGGTGGGCCTCGATGGTCTCGGCCGGGTAGATCGCCTTGTAGCCCATCGTCGTATCAAGACTCCGATGCCCGCAGAGCACTTGGGCGATGTGCGGTGGCAGACCGTTCATGATGGCGTCGGTCACGAAGATCCTGCGGAAGTCGTGCGGGGAGAAGACGAGCGGTTCTCCGCCGGCATCGGTCAGGCCCGTGGCGGCCAGCGCGTTGATCAGAAGCTTGCGGAGCGCGGTCGGAGTGAAAGCGCGGTGCTCGGTGCCGATATCGCGCTGGAACAGCAGCGGCATCGGTAGGTTCCAGACCCGTTCGTGGACATCGTAGGAGGTCACCAGCGGGATCGCACGGCTGCTTCCTCGCAGGCGGCGGACGATGATGGAAAGGACGTCCGCCAGTTCGGGGCTGACCAGCAGGAGCCGTTCGCTGTCGGTCTTGGACGGGGCGACCTGCAGCAGGGGCACGACTTCGCCGGTGCTCGGGAGCCGGTATTCGGTGACGCTGTGGTGGGTCAGCTCCAGGAGCTCCTCGTTGCGGATGCCGGTCAGACGTAGGACCTCGATCGCGGCGAAGGCCCAGAAGGCTTCGCTCTCCTCGTAGGTGAGGTTCCGCCGCCGCCCGGTCGAGGTCTCCTCGGCCCAGGTCAGGTGCCCAGCGGCCTTGGGCGCGACGGCTTTGCGCAAGGAGCCTGCGGTGTCGGGGATCAGATCGCCGGGTCGGGTGTGCTCGGCGGCAGCCAGTAGTCCGGCCGCGGCGCGTCGCCTGCGGTCGACGGTGGCGGTCAGCACCGGCAGGACGGGAAGCCGTTCGCGGGTGCGCTGATCCATCCTGGCCTTGCGGTGTTTGCGGTCCTTGGCCTTGCTGATCTCCTCATCGCTGATCGGGCAGGGCACCACCCACGGCGCCCAGCGGGCGGGCTCTTCCGCAGCCCAATGGGCGATGTCCAGATAGAAGGCGCGGACGCGGATGAGCTCGTCCTTGGCGTTCAGCCTGGGGCTGGCGACCTCGACGGCGGTGCCGTCCGGACCTATCGTGGTGCGTTTCTTGGTGGCGATGTCTGTCTTCCAGGCCCGGGCCAGTGCCGGTGGCAGCCGCAGGGAGTCGATGCCCGGTGAGAGCGCTTCGATCCGAGTCCAGAACAGCCCGGCCAGCGTCCGCGACACCGCGTCCAGGCTGGTGTAGTCTAACGACGGCTGCCGTTCGCGCAGGTAGTCCACGATCAGGTCGCGGACCGGGCGGCACTGGATCGGATAGCGATCCACGAGCTCTTCGATGCTCAACCGGCCCGCGGCAAGCCCGAACGCCCGGACCGTGGCCGGAGCGTCCTCAGGGAAGACTCCCAAGGCCCGCAGTCGAAGGTAGAAGTCGACTTTGCGCTGACCCCCGCGGACATGAACCCGGCGCAAGGTGTCGACCAGTTCCACGCAGTCGCCGACGGTGATGTTCGCGATCGCCCCTCCCTTGCAGGCCAGAATCATGGCGATCCGGGTTGCCGCGATGGTGGCCTCGCCCCGGGCGCTGGCTGGCCCAGATTCGGCCAGCTCTGCCAGCCCTGCGAACCCCTCGGGGTCGCGGACCTCGGCCATGACCTGAGCCAGGTGCCTGTGTGTGCGGGTGAGCATCCAGGCCAGGTCGGGACGGATGACATCGCCGCAGACCAGCATCAGCAGCCCGGAGGTCAGGTCAACACGCTCATACGACGGCGACAGCCCACCCTGGCGCAAGAAGCGCAGCGGGAGATCCGTCCAGTCCGCGCCAGGGATCTCCTCGGCGCGGCCGGCCTTCCACCGCTGCTGCCAGGTATCCCCAGGGAGGCTGGACAGCCAGCGTAAAAGTTTGGCGACCCCGCGCCGCCGCCCGGCCCGGGTGGCGTTCGCGGCAGCCAAGAAGGGTGGTGCCGTCAGCCGACGCAGCACCTCATCCGCTGACTGCTCTGTCTCCGGCCACCACGCCTCAGCAGAGCGGGGCGGGAACCGTTCCCGCAGTACGTTGTTCCGCGCCCGGGCCTGTTCGACTGTTGCATTCGCGCTCTGCAGCTGGCGGCGCGCCGAGTGCTTCGTGGTGCTGGTCATGAAGACCGCCCGAACAGCACGTTCAAGGCTTCCGGGTTGTAGCCGGGTGCCGGAGGCGGTGGCACCGGCTCGGCGAGCCGGTCTGCCCGCCGGGCGTGGTGAGCCAGCACCTCGGCCACGACCTCGTCCTGGCGCGGCGCAAGGTAGATCTCGGTCGTGGTCAGATGCGCGTGCCCGAGGACCCACTGCACGTCGGTCAGCGTCAGGGCCGGGTCGCGGACCATCCGGGCGGCGGCGCTGTGCCGAAGGTCGTGAAGGGTCCAGTCCGCGCCGAAGGTGGCGTTCACTCGCTCGAACATGCGGTGGGCCCCGTGGTAGGTCAGCGGCTGAAACGGACGCCGCAGCGTCCACCACACTGGCCGTGTCCGGCCCCGCAGCACCAGCCCGTGCAGATCCTGCTGGTAGAGCCGCAGCCACACGAACGCATCTGCCGAGGCCGGCACCTGCTGTCGGGCCCGGGAGCCCTTCCGCACAACGCTGATCAGCTGCTGCCCCGGGTCGACGTCGCACTGCCGGACGCCGATCAACTCTGAGGCCCGGACTCCGCTGGAGATCCAAAGTGCGATCATGGCCCGATCCCGATTCGACCGCAGCGCCGCGAACAGCGAGTTGAACCACTCGTCCGGGATCGAGCGCGGAATCCGGCGCGGAACCGTGGGCCGGTAGCGGCCGGTCCGCTCTGGCGCCCAGGCTTCCATCGGGTTGTGGTGCGCGTGCGCGCGGCCGGAGCGACGCGCCAGGTCCAGCGGGAACGGGTTGAGTAGCGGCCCTGATCCGGCATCACGGTGCAGGTCGTAGAACCTGCGCAGCACCGTCTCGCTATGGGCGACGGTCGACGGGGCATAGCCAGGACCCGGGGTCGACTTCCCGGTCACCGGATTCGGGGTGCCGACGGTGCGGGCCGGCCGCCGCTTGGCCGCGGTCGGTCGCGGCTTGACCGCCAGCTGGATCCAGCAGCTGAAATCCCGAGCGTCCATGCGTGTCGCTCGATCCCACGGGACCTCTACCGCGTGCAGGAACCGCCACCACCGCAGCAGGTCCATGCCGTAGGAGCGGACGGTCGCCGCCGCCTTCCCGGCTGCGAGCAGCTCCTGGAAGAACGCCGCGACCGGTGCCACGGCCACTCCGTCGGCGTCGACGAGCCGGTAAGGCTCGTACCGGTCGCCAGTCTCCACCAGCCGACCCCACCGAGGAACGGCCAATCTCGACAGATCCCGTCCGGGCACACGATCGTTCATCACGACCGCAGACCGTACTGGGCGACAACCTCCCCCCGTGCCCTGAACTGCACAATCAGCGTGGTTCGTTCAGTCAACGGGGCATCCGCTGCCCGGTCCTCCAGATCGACCCCCGCCAACGGGGCCGCCTCATCGAGATCATCCAGAACCTCCGCGAACGCATTCGCGAAGCCCGCGGCAACGGCTGGCTCGGAGAAGTCGAAGGGCTCCAGGTCAGCCTCGACGCCGCCACCGCCAAGCTCAATAGCCTCAGCCGGGCCCCGGCCGACGGCCGGCCTCAGCTGGTCGACCTCGGTTTGCCCGTCTTCACCGACTCCGCTTCACCACCCCAGACGGATTCGAACCTCAAGGCCGTTCGGGCTTTTGAGCAAGAAAGGTAGCGAAAGTCCTCTCAGCCCCTTCGTTGGGTTCCTCTATCAGACGTGCGGTGAGGACGAGCCCGGCCTGCTTCAAGAGTTCAGCAATCCGATCAGGCGGCAGCAAGTAGGACTCGTAAGACACCGGATGACCGCCGTATGCCTGTGTGGGACGTAGGTGCTGGTCGGCCATCGGCCCCTACGTGGCCGGCCAGCATCAAACAGCCGCCTGGCGCGAGAGTGCGTTGGAACTCGCCGAACACCACGGGCAGCAGCTGAGGGGCCGACCGCATCAAAGAGGCCAAGCTCAACGGCTGGTTCGGTGAAGCCGAAGGGTTCCAAGTCAGCCTCCAGGCTGCCAGCAAAAAGCTGACCGCAATGGACCAGGCCCATGCCCGCATCACGGCTCGCAGCACCGATCTGGGGCTGCCCACCAGAGCTGGTTTTCACCCGTCAGACACTGCTTTCCAAGTACAGGTCGATGGCGTCGGCGCGTTCTTTCAGCCAGTCGATCTCCAGGTGCAGCCAGGACCCGGGGCTGGTGACGCGTCCAGCGCGGTCATGCATGTCGCGCTCGGCCTCAACTCGGGCAACGATGCGCCCGCCGAAACCCCGACGGTCCCCGTCCTTGAACCCGTACACGTCGAGGAAGGTACGCAAGAGGGCCAGTTGGCGGTCGAGAGGGCGGGCGATGTCGGCACCGAGCAGCCACAGCCAGGCGGCATAGGCAAGGTCACGCGCGCGAGGGCCGGGTGCGGCCTCGTCGAAGTCGAAGGCGGAGGCAGGAAGGCCGTCGACGAAGGCGACGTTGAGCGGGGAGAAATCGTTGTGGCACACCGTCTCCTCGCCGTCCGCGATCGGCGTGTCAGCGGTCGCATCGTGCAGTCGGCGCAGCAGCTGCGCCGCGGCGGTGATCTGGGCGGGCGACCAGTCACGTGTCCGGAAGTCAGTCCGGTTTTCACCGTGCTGGAAGCTGAGGATCTCGCGGCCCTTGTCATCGGTTCCGAGCAGCCTCGGCGCGGCGTCGAAGCCGACGTTCTCCAGATGCTTGAGCAGCCGGTGCACGAACGGCGAGTGAGGCCCTACCGGCCGCCGCACCGTGTCCCCGACACGGACAACTCCCTCCGTGATCCGGCCCCCGGTCAACGGAATCTCCAGCGCCTGTTCCATGCGCGCCAGTATAGACACCCTGACGGTCCGTATCTCACGGTCGGCTGGCCGCCGTCGGCTCCTCCACGAACAGCGGCCTCGCCTGTTCAAGGCGACCACCCTGTGATCAGGTCCTTAGTCCGGAAAAGATCCGTCGCCGTTGCCGAGGAAATCGGAGCCTATCTGCGAGCCGCCGGTATCGGCTGCGAGGTGGAGCACCGCCATATCGACCGGCCGATCCTGCCCCACTGACCCGCATCGCGACGACTACGGCCCCCGGGAGCACTCCAATTGCCCCCGGGGGCCTGCCGCGTACCGTACCTGCCTCGTAGCCTCACCATCTGGCTATGCTCACGAGTTGCATCGCCGCGACCGGAACGGGCGGTGACAGGGGCCTTTGGCACCATGCTCATATGGACTTTGGCCTCGTTCCGCCCATGGTCATCATTGTTGGCACATGCTCGCGGTGGTCGGCCTATCTGACATCGGCAGAGAGTCGTTTCCGCAGGTCAACGACCTCGCGCATCTCGACCGTCGTGCCGACGGAGCATCGGTGTCAGTTGCCGCGACCAGATGTCATCTATCGCGACCAGTCACAACCCGCCAGGTACAACGCTCAGGACCCGCCAACTAAAGCGCTCACTCGCCAACTATGGCGCTCAGTCACAGCGGCAGGCCAGGGCAGACACGGTGCCTACCGGCCTCCTGCACTCGAACGCGTGAGCGAGCTACCGCCGGACCTGGGTCGGCTGCGGGCGCTAGAAGTTACGTGGAATCTGTCCCGGTGATCATGTTCTCCGGGTGCGACCACGGGCTTGGGAGATGGGTTGAGCAGCGCGACGACGCTACGTGCATTCGAACTAGAATCCGAATCGTGAATGCGGAGGAGTGGCGGTCGAAAGCTGGGCCGTGGGCGCGAGCCGTGCTCCCAGACGGCCAGGAACTGGACGTGATCGCCACCGGATGGACCCGCAGCACAGACGGACAGTGGTGGCTTGAAGCCGAAGCGATCCTCCCTACACGCTTCGAGGACACCGAGGGCCGCAGCCGCCCGACCGGGGCACCCACCGCGATCACTTTGGCCGCCGACCAGGTCACCCCCATCCCCGGCGAGGACTACGGCACCGTCCCCCGGGATGGCGCGATCGCCGGGCGGCAGTGGGTGCTCGAAAAGCTGCACCAGTATGCGGACGACGATCCGGCGCGCCGTCTTCACCGCTGCGACTGCTGGCAGGCCAAAAGGGCTCACGCGCGGGTCACCACCGAGGACGCGATCGGTCTGCTCGCCCAGCAGGGCATGGATATATGCGACATATGCCGCCCGGATCGAGCACTCCGGCGCTGAGCTCGTGCCGCACTTCCCCTGCGCCCCGCTGCATCCCCGCTGGCCATGCCTCTTGGCCTGATCGTTTACTGAAGGCGATGTTCCAGGCCAGGCACCATGTCTCGCCAGGCACTCTGTGGGGTGCCGTTAACGAACGGCGACCTTCCGGGTGACGGGGCCTTCGATGCTGGGCTGTGGACCCCGCGGCCTCGCCGAGTCCTCTCGCGGGCAGTTCTATCGCAGCGTGCGCATCACGGTGGCGGGTCGCTCGCCTTTCTTGGCGCCTTGGCGACGACGAGCCGGGCGGCGATATCGCGCAAGCTCATGTTCTGGCTGCACAGGTGGAACGAATCTGTCACAAGCCGCAAATCCGGTCACCCAGGGCGGCGCTGGACGGTGTTCAGCGAGTGAGCTTTCGCCAAAGATTCCGCAGTCCACGAAACCGCCGCACCTCGCCTAGCGGTGGTTTGTTAAGGCGGGAGTGGGAGGTGGTGGCTGAGTGGTCGGCCGGTGCTGACTGCGTTGATCAGGTTTTGTAACTCTGCTGGTGGGGGCGTGCTGGACCAGGCTTTCCACCAGCGTTGCAGCATGATGGTGGGGGTCAGCCAGCTGCGGACGGCACGTAGGGCCTGGGGCCAGCGTGCCGGGTGGTGCGATCGGGTGCCCCCTCTCTGGCCGGGCCAGCCGGTTGGCGGGAGTCGGTGGCAGTCCGGCTTCCCAGCAGAAGGAGAACGCGCAGTTGACCAGGGTCTGGTGGCGGCGGATGGCGCGGTCGGTGCGGACCTGGAAGTCGGCCCAGCCCAGTTCGTCCTTGACCTGTTTGTAGCTCTGCTCGATCCAGTTGCGGATGCCGTAGATCCGCACGATCTCGGCGAGGTCGGCGGCCGGGTGGGGGCTGTCGGCCTGGCGTGTCGAGTTGGGGCGGGGCAGGTTGGTGGCCAGGTACCAGGTGGATTTCTCCGGCAGGGTGTCCGGGTGGGTAGTGGCCACCACCAGCCGGGTGGTGCCGTCCGGTCCCCACCAGCCCAGGGAGGCGTCGGCGGCCCACCAGGTGGTGGTGTGGCCGTCACGGAAGGTGCGGGTCACCGTCGTCCAGTCGCCCGGCCGGTCGGGGCCGTGCCAGGCCAGTTCCCGGGCGGCGTCGACCGGGGTGTGGGCATCGGGGCCGTAGGCCCAGGTGCCGCGGCGCCGTTTGAGGGCCATCACGAACGGCAGCCCGGCGGTGGCCAGTTCGCCGCGGAAGCCGTCCTGGTCGCCGTAGGCGCAGTCGGCCGCCACCGCGCGGAAGTCCACTCCGGCCTCCGTGGCCCGGCGGGCGAGAGCGGCAGCGATCTGCAGTTTCGTGGCGAAGCCCGGATCGCTGCGGCCCTTGGGGAAGTGGCGGGCGGGGTGTAGGGCACGGCGTGCAGCGGGTAGTACAGTCGCTCGTCGCCCACAATGTGGTGACGGTGACGACACCGTTGTCGGTCTTGCCGTATCGGCCCAGCCACTGCCGGCCCACGTTCGCGGTCGCGGTCCCGTCCTTCCGGTCGCCGGAGTCGTCGATGACCAGCACTCCACCGGCATGCGGAGCGGTGCGCGGATCATCCAGTAACCGCTCAAGACGACGGGCGTTGATCCGCTCGTGCTCCCAGGGGGATTCGGAGAGGAAGAACTGCAGCCGCTGCACTGCGGGGTGCTGGGCTCCCGCTACCGGCTCGGCCCCGGCCAGGCATGTCAGCGTTTTGTTCCGTTCGCGCGGCGCCAGCAACCCCGTGAGGTACTGACGAAAACCCCGACGCTGAGCCAGGGAGTCAAACAGATCATCGAAGCCGACGGCGTACTGCTCCAGCGGTCCCGGAGCCGGCGGACACGGACGACGAGCGGTCATCACACACCCCTCCTCGTCCTTCTACTGCGGTCCCGACCCGATGTCAACAAACCACCGCTAGGAGCTTGCGCGAGCGTTCGGGGATCGGTCACTGTGACCGATCCCCGAGGCACTCAGCACCAGTTCCAGACGGACCAGACGGGGCCCCAGTGTGCGTAGGCGTCCGAGGAGGGGGCGCCGCGGGCATGGTCGAGGTAGTACCCATACTTGTCGTAGAACCCGGTATCCGTGCCCGGTGTCTGGTTGTTGTACCAGGAACCTCCACTACCCATGCCGTCGGGAATTTCCTGCTCGTAGCAGTCCTTGTACTTGAATCCGAGCTGCTGGAAGTTGTTCTTCTTGTAGCCGCAGAAGTAACCCTTGGGACAGTCGGCTGGCGCGGACTGTATTGCAGTCTGCGCAGCGCTCGATGGGGCCGTGGACAGTGCTACGGCGGTGAGGGCTCCAGCAGCCACGAGAAGCCTCCGTAGAGACTGCCAGCGGGTGGGGTTGACCATGCGAGTTCTTCCCTTCGTGTCTGCGCATGTGTAAATGGTCGACCGGAACCGTCGAAGTCCTCCGGTGCCAGCTAGCCACGTAACAAGGTTTGTGGGTCGGCTGGTTGTTGTGCAGCTCCATTTTTCGCCATATGCAAGCCTTCTCCCCCTACGCCAGGAGCACCACCATTCTGGGAGTTCGTTCGCAGATCGGTTGCGGTGACCGTTGGAGGAACAGTGGCGATCTCTGGCATCTCCGCCGCAGGTCGTTGACCTGCGCTCTTGAGGATTGAAAACACGCACTCAGGAGCGCGCGAGCGCGAACGCGCGGCCGTCGCCGCCGAGGCGGTTCGCCGGGCGCTGCCGTGTGAGGGCTGCGGGCAGGAGCGGGCGGCCGGGCTGTGTGAGGCGTGCGGCTACCGGCGCGAGACCGAGGCCCTGACGGTGGAGGCCGGCCTGGTCGCGGCCACCTGGTCCGCCGATCTGGATGATGCGGACGAGGTCGCCTCCGTCGCTGACCGCGTGAGGCGGCCCGTGGAGATTGACATCGCCGCCGCCCGGCGCGCGTTCATGGGGCTGGTCGAGCCGGGCGAGCTGGACTCGGAGCCAACTGCGGCGGCGGCCGCGCTCGCCTTCGCCGTGCTCCAGGCGGTGCAGCAGGCGGCGCCGGAGTACCGGCGGTGCGCCCTGGCGATGCTGGGCCGGACCGAGGAAGCCGAAGCCGAGGCACGCCGGGCGTACGCGACCGAGCAGAAACGCCGCTGGTTCCGCGCGAACCCGAACGGCGCGGACGCGGTGGCCGCCGCGACGAAGGCCCACTGACGCCGCCCGGGAACGCACCGCCGAGTACCTTCTGGCAACGCGGCTGGAGCAGCTGCACGAGCAGACCGCGACCCACACCGAGATCGAGACGGCCGAGGCCGGGTGGATGATCTGCGGCAGGTGCCGGCCGCGGTGCGATTCCTGTCCTCTGAGCCGCTGCTGGGCTCGCTGGACGCGTTGGACGTCACTGGCATCGACTGGGTGATTGTGGGTGGGGAGTCGGGCCGCCGGGCCAGGCCCATGGACATCGGTATCGGGATAGCTGGCACGCGCCGTCAGCCGCACGAACCACGCCATCGTGCCCAATATCAGTGGGGTCGTACGGGCGACGCTGCGGCAATCGCAATCACTCACGTTCAGCCTTTTCTGTCTGCTGTTCAGCGCTGGGGACTCGAACGAAGTAGCGGGCGGGCGCGCCGATCGTCCCACTCAGGGCCACCCCGCGCCCGTCAGGGGGGCACGCACCTGATGGCGGCTGCGGTGCTCGCCCATGGTTCGCCATCCGCGCCGTGGGCGCCTGCGCAGAACCGGCGGCTGATCTTCTGCTCCACGTCGACCTCGCCGTACAGCTGTGCCCGCGGCTGTCCGACCCCCACGAGCAGGACAAGGCCTAACGACGGCTGCACGGCGCGGCCAAGGACCGGGGCGCACGCTCGCATCCGGGACATCGGCGAAGGCGCAGACGGAGGGGCTCCTCGGAAGCTCGTACGCTGTCGAGCTCGGGTGACATCGTCAGCCCGTGAGATGGCTCGCCCGGCGTTATTCAGTGATGCACGGCGGAACCGGTACGCCCGAGTACCGTTCCCCGTGGACCAGGGATCGCACCTCGCACACGGCCTGCCTGCCAGGACTGCGATCCGCGCTCGGCGGCCTCCTTCTAGCTGACGTCTGCGGTGGAACAGTCGTCGACGGCCGCTCGCGGCGCCACGTCGGCGGTCTGAGGGGCGCCCGGGGTTCGGCGCTGTCAAAGAGCTCTGGGGGCGGTGCCGTTCGTGTCAGGGCTCGGTGCCCGGCTGGCGCGGTCGAGTCCCCAGTGCACGCGCTTCCGCACTGCGGGATCGTCGTGTTGTTGGAAGCGCTTCAGGAAAGCCGAGGCGGTGGTCCCGCCGATCGTGCCGGCTGCCAGAACCACGGCCCGTGCTTCTTCGACAGTGATGCCGTCCGGCCCCGGCAGCAGGTCTAGCACCGCCGCCCCCGCCCCCGCGAGTAGACCAGCAGCTGCGTCGTCCCGGGGCGGAACGAGTGCCTTGGCCCGGCGGAGGACTTCCTGGCGGACCTCTGCGTCGGCCCGCGCCGCGTACTCGAGCGACGAAGTCGCGAGCAGGTGGATCCTCTCGCGGTGCTCCGGTTCCCGGTCTCCTCGTTGGACGAGCTCCAGCAGTAGCTGATCGGCTTCAGCTGAGCCGCAGTGGCCGACTGCCATGCGCACGATGTCTTCGTAGTGCGGGTCGTGGGCGTGATTGACCAGGAAGCCGAAGTGGTCCCCGTGCACGAGCCCCAGGGCCGCGAAGAAGTCCCGAAAGGTGCTGTGCTCGAAATCGACGGTGCCCTTCGTCTCACGCAGAACTCCGCTGCGGATCAGCAGATGGCGCAGCACCGACTTCGCGTTTCCCGCAGGGTCCGGTCTGATCCAGCGCAGGTCCTTCTCGAGGATGCGCACCGTACGGCTTTCGGTCATCTCGGTCGCCCCGTTCAGGGTCATCCAGAGCGCGAGGGACACGAGGAGACTCGCTTTTGAGCCCAAGTCCAGCCTGACACCCTCCGTAGAGCCGATTCCGCGTTGAATGTCGCGCTCTTCCAGCAGGAGGCGGAGTGCCGCGACATGCAGCGACATGGGGTCCTTTGGCAAGGACCCCTGGTTTTGGAGCCACAGTGCGCAGATCAGCGAACAGAGGCGGGGATTCGCCGCCATCTGCGCCGCGGGCCTGATGCTGTCCAGTTCGGCCCGCAGGAGTCTGCGCCCGCGCTCCGCGTACTTCCTGTACCCGCTCCAGCCTTCGGCCTCCAGCAGGGCGGCGAACCAGCGGTCGACAAACGTGCCCACGTCCTGGGGGCTCATCGGCAGCACGCTGAATCCGGTGAACTTGCTCGCGGTGAGCCAGCTGTCCGGCACTGCGGACGGGCGGGACGTCACCACCACAGCGGTGTGCTCGTGCTCAGCGAGGAGCGCCTTCAGCCAGTCACGCACTGCTTGGCGCTTGTCGTGCGGGACCTCGTCGATGCCGTCGATCAGGAGCAGGACCCGGCCCTTGCGCAGCAGCCGTGTCAGCCAGCCCACGGGCTGGAGGGACGCGCTTGGGTACTCCACGTCGTGCAGTAGGGTCTCGACTTGAGGAAGTTTCTGCGATTTGTGGAGGACCTTCCGCAGAGGGACGACGATGGGCACCCTGGCCTGGAGCTGGTCCAGCTCGGAGGGCAGATCCCCCTGCGCGGCCCGCACCGCGAGCCAGTGCATGAGTGTGGTCTTTCCGGATCCGGCAGTGCCCTGGAGCAGGATCCGCGTCCGGCCGTGCAGCGCGTCCTGGATGCGTTTGCCGGCCGCCACGTCGATGGCGGAGCGGCCGGGGGCGGGGCGGGGCGCTGTCTCTGCGAGTTCGAGGGCGATGAAGGCCGTGTCGAGGGGCCATACGATCGTGCCGAGTGCGGAGCCGGCGCCCAGCGTCTCGACCTGGTCGAAGCCGCGTGCGACGAAAGTGCCGGTACTGCACTTCGAAGTCGCGGTCCTCGCGCTCCTGGTCGGAAAGGTCGTCCAGGGCCTCTACGGCGACGGTCGTGCCGCCGTGCGTGCGCAGGGCGTCCTGGAATCCCCGATCGTCGGTGATCACTCGCACCGGGACCGCTTCCAGCCGGCCGTTCTGCCAGCGGGTCGGTGCCGTGGCGACCACGCCGATCAGTGCACCTCCGCAGAAGAGACCGGCCCCCGACAGGCCCGACCAGGGCGATCCGTCCGCCGTTGATTGCGGTGGATGCCGCTGATGTCCAGCGCATACCGGCCACGCAGGATCCCTGACCCTGGTTTGACCCGGCCGTCGAGCTGATCGCTGTCGAGTTCGCCCGATTCGTCGCGCTGGACCTGTGGGAAGCCGATGGCCGTGCAGTTCTCTTGGATATCTAGGCGGACCAGCTCGCCCCAGCGCAGCGGGGCGAAACGGGACGACACGGCATCCGGCACGAGGTCGGCGCGTGCCACGAGCAGGGCCGCATCGCACGCCTTGTCCTTGCGTCGCCACACGACATCACAGAGCACCTCGCCGAACCCGCCGATCACCACTGCTTCGGCGGTGCCCTGTTCCTCCACAACGTGCGCGGCCGTGAGGACCAGCCGTGACCCGACGAGGTAGCCGCTGCCCTGCCGCGCGCCGATGACGGCAGCGACACGCGAGAGGTCCGGGTTCACGACCCGCCCCCGGACGAAGGCGCGGCCCGCGTGAAGCCGGCGGTGCCGCCACGATCGGTGTTTCCGATTTCCAGGGTGCGTCCCTCCGGATCCTTGGGGCTCAGCGCAAGCTTCACCCGATGCGTATCGGCCCGACCTCGCGACACATCGGCTCCGGCGGTGACCACCCATGCCTTGAAGCCGGCCTTGCCCTTGCGGTCCTTGCGCAGCTCGACCGTGAACTCCAGCTCGATGGCGTCCACCGCGAAGCGGACCGCCCGGCTGGCGCCCTGTGCGGCGGCTTCCAGCAGCTCGTCGCGCAACCACTGGACTGCCTTAGCCAGTTCGACGCCTTCCAAATCCTGGCCCATCGTTCCCCCGTGCACAGAGCCGCGCTTTGACGCGGGCGCAGCGTGACCGCCCGAGGGCAGAGCGTAGCGCCTGGATTGGGTGCTCGTCAGGTAGTCGGAGAACATGAACCGGTCGCCGGCAGCCGCGGTCTGCCGGGGGCCGCCCCGATGCGTGCGGGCGGATTCATCACGGACGAACAGTTCCAGGACCTCGGTGAAACAAACCCCTCGCCCGCTCACATCAGCGATCACCTTGAGCGTGTGCTGTCAGTGCGAGGTTCCTGGGAATCTCCCCGGACCATCACGGGCCTCTCATCTGAAAGGGCACAGAAAATAGCAGGTGAGTGAGTTTCGTCGGTACCCCGAGCATCGGGTGCGCCGACCCCGGTCCACCGCGTCCGCGCGATCTTGTCTGTTCACGTTTCGTCCCGAGGTCTTTTCCCTGACGGACTGCCGACCTTTGAGGTCCGCCAGCTCGTATCCGATGCCATTGCCCGCAGTATCCGGTGCCGCGGCGGGTGGCAGCCGACGCTGAGTGCGATGTTCTCTTCGGGGCGAAGACGCTGCTTCAACGGTCCTCGCGTAGCAGTCGCCCGCTTGAGCAACTTTCGGGCTCCCGTATCGGCGTCCACGATGACCTGCACATTCGCGGAGAACCGATCATTGCGTGAGGACGCGCCCACCGTCCGGTCGCGGACCGGGATGAGGGTGCCGTCCACGATCCACAACCGGTCGGCCGCCTGCTGCGGGGGCCGCACCGGCTCGAGCGCGAGGAGTGCTCCAAGGCGCTGGATGACCCGGCACACGGTGGCCGGCGAGACGCCGAACAACGGCGCGAGCTGCCGCATCGTGAGGTTCGTGCGGTAGTACACGGCCACCAGCAGGACCCGTTCCGGCAACGGAAGACACCAGGGGCGGCCCCATCCGCAGCCCTCACCAGCTGTACTGACCGTTCCTGGCGGCCTGGTGCCGGGTGCTGAACGCACCGAGCTGTGGCACGGAGTAGCCGGAGGGGCCGACCCCAGCCCGTCCCGATCAGCGCCATCAGGCGTCCACGCCGACGGAAATGAGGGCGGGCCGCACGTCCCCGAGGTAGCCGCGGGCCCCGAGGTCTCGTGTGTAGCGGGTAGCGGGTTTCTGACGGCGCTGGAGGCCGACGATGTGCCGGACGACCACAACCAGCGCCGGGCGTCAAGAAGGCCGGTACGCCTACCGCGTGGCGAGTTCGCGTACCGTCGCCATGTCGCTGAACGGCAGCAGTTCCTCGTTGACGATCTGGTAGGGCTCGCTGCCTTTGCCCGCGATCAGGATGACGTCGCCGTGCCCTGCGGCGGACAGGGCGAAGGAGATGGCGCGGCGGCGGTCGGCGAACCGTTCGAAAGTGGTGCCGCTCGCGAGCAGGCCCGGGACGATCTGATCCATGATCGTCTGGGGGTCTTCGTTCCGGGGATTGTCCGAAGTGAGAACGCACAGATCGGAGTAGGTGCCGGCGATCTCCCCCATCTGGGCGCGCTTGGTGACGTCCCGGTCCCCGCCGCAGCCGAAGACCGTGACGACCCGGCCAGAGGCGAAGCCGCGGATGGTGGTCAGCACCTTCTCCAGTGAGTCCGGGGAGTGCGCATAGTCCACGATGACGGACGTGCCGTCCGGGGTCTCGTAGCGTTCGAACCTTCCCGGATCGGGGGCATCTGCTCGAGTGCGGCGACCAGTCCGGCCAGATGGTGCCCGATGAGGTGGCAGGCTGCGACAGTGGCCAGTGCGTTGGAGACGGAGAACCGTCCAGGCACGGGGATCACCGCCGGATACTTGTGGCCGGCGTGGTGCAGGGTGAAGCGGGTGCCGACGGCGTCCATGGTGAGGTCGGTCGCCCGGTAGTCCGCCTCCGCGTCGATGCCGTCGTGACGACCGCGCCGGGCATCATGGCCCCGATGCAGGCTCCGACCGGGTCGTCGGCGTTGACCACCGCACGCCGGCACAGCCCCTGGAACAGACGCAGTTTGGCGTCCCGGTAGTTTTCCATGGTGCCGTGGTCGTCCAGGTGATCCTGCGTCAGGTTGGTGAATACCCCTACATCGATGAACGAGTGGTCGAGGCGGTGGGTCAGCAGGCCCATCGACGTGGCTTCGAGCGCCACGGTGCCGACACCGCGGTCGCGCATGCACCCGAGCAGATACTGGAAGTCCGGCGACTCCGGTGTGGTCAGTACCGACGTCGGCATCGGGATCAGTTCGTCGCCGATCCGGCTGCCGCCCGTCCCGATGCCCCCCACCCTGGCGTGCTCGGCGACCCTCAGCACCGACTCCACCATGGAGGAAACCGACGTCTTTCCGTTGGTGCCCGTGACGGCCACCATCTTCATCTGCCGGCCTGGCTCCCCGTGGTAGCGGGAGGCGACGACCGCGGCCGCCTTGCGCGTGTCCGCGACGGCTACGACGCATACACCAGTTGCCGAAGCCCAGGTCGCGACCGGAAGTGGCGACGTCGCGGAGTCGATGAGTATCGCCACCGCGCCGCGTGCGAGAGCCGGTCCGACGGACTCGGGGCCGCCCTCGCGATGGCCGGGCACCGCGATGAACAGGGATCCCGGAGCGGCGCGGTGGGCGTCGAAGCCGGTGCCTCCGGTGATTCCTCGTCTCCGGATCGCCCTCGATGACTTCATGATCGTGCCCGGCGAGCAGCTCGCTCAACTTCACAAGGCTCCTCTCGGAGATGCACCGGCTGCCGGTCGTCCGGCGGTCGGCGCGCAGGCGGCGCCAGGGCGCCAAGGGGTGACAAAGCAGGAAATTATGGCGAGAGCCGTCGCCGTACGGTTACAGAGGCGGGGAGGGGCTGCTGCCGCGCAGAAAATGGTCCGCCCGCAGGGGCGGGATGATCTCGGAAATGCCGAGAATTACCCGGAATCGCTAGCCGTGGCCGTGCAACGCGCGACAGTAGATCGCCGGCGCGTTCACCGGGTCGACGGCCGTCGCGTACACGGCGGACGGGCACACGGCATGAGCGGCCTGGAACAGGCACTCCCTCACTGCGCATGTGCGACCCATGTGTGGAGTGTACGTCCAGCCGCGGGGGCCCATCCGCTGACGATCCTTTGGCCGGAGCTGCGGGTCCGATGGGCCCCACGGCCAGGAGGCGCTGTGGGGAAGTAGTCGGCGTGGCCGGGGAGCTGTTGGAGGCGCGTCGTCCAGGCCAGCGCCTTGCGGCAGCACACCCGGCGCCCAGCCCGGTGCGACCAGAGCCGCGACCAGGAGCGCGACACCGCGTTCCGGCTCGCCGGAACGCGGACCGGATGGTGCGGCCGACCATCATCAGCAGGTTGTGCCGTCCCTTCCACTGCCCCCGGTGGCCAGGTCGGCTCTCACGAGGTGGTCGGCGATCTGCGTCGAATAAGTGCTGGCAGCGGGCCGGGGCGGAGGCGCGGCGGGCGTATGCGACCGAGCAGAACCGCCGCTGGTTCCGCGCGATCCTGAACGGCGCGAAGGCGGTCGCCGCCGCGGTGAAGGCTGCTGGGATCGTCGCACCGTCCCAGCGGGCCAGGGCGAAGGCGATCACCGCCGTGATGGTGGAGAACGAGGCTGCCACGGCAGGGCGAGGAGGAAGAAGGCAGGGCATGTGTGGTCCATGAGCGCACCGCCTCGATCGCGTTGTGTCGGTGAGGAATGACCACGATCGCGGGCAGAGGTTA
Source organism: Streptomyces asiaticus (assembly GCF_018138715.1). Taxonomy (NCBI): domain Bacteria; kingdom Bacillati; phylum Actinomycetota; class Actinomycetes; order Kitasatosporales; family Streptomycetaceae; genus Streptomyces; species Streptomyces asiaticus. The sequence goes on along the minus strand of NZ_JAGSHX010000004.1, from coordinate 7,614 downwards.
CGGGCGGTCCGGTTGGATGGTTCTTCGGTGACAACGAGGGGTTGTCCGCCGAACAACTGAAGGGGAAGGCGAGTGGGTGGCGGAGGAGCCGACCGGGGCGGCCGTGGGCACTGCCGAGGGAGTTCGTGCACCGAGATCAATCAGCTCGTTGAGCTGGTGCGGTCCTGGATCGACGAGTCATCGGTTCCGGTGAGCCAGCTGCACCAGCGGCTCACCCCGGACCATTTCGTGCCCGGGCTGTGCCCGAGCTGCGCCGCCTACGAGGGTATGGCCGAAGTGAGCCCAAAAGGGCCATGGGATGATCTTGAAGCTACTCGTGCGATGACGGCCCTCTTGATCCCCGCCCGGCGACAGGGGGCCGTCGTCGTCCGGCGCGGGGACCAACGGAACAGCCAGTATCGGCGAGATTGATCTTTGGGCGGGTACGGGCCGCTGGAGGCGCTGGCCCGCAACAAGGTGAACGTGAAGGAGGTGCTCACCGCCTGGCCGGACATGCTCCGCGTCGCGGGCTCTCTGGTCACCAAACCGGGTGAGGACGTACGACTGCTGCGGATGTTCGGCCGTGAGGGCCACCCACGCCGCTCGGTCAGGTGTTCGCCGAGTACGGGTGGATCGCCAAGACCCTGCATCTGCTCGCCGTCGTCGACCCGGTGGACGACACCTACCGACGGCAGATGCACAAGCAGCTCACCGTCCAGGAGTCCCGCCACAAGCTGGCCCGGGACATCTGCCACGGCAAGAAGGGCACCATCCACCAGGCATACCGGACGGAATGGAAGACCAGCTTGGGTCAGTCGGACTCGTTGTGAACGCAGTCGTTCTATGGACGACACGCTACATCGACGCCCGTCCTGCCTGCGTGGTGCTTGTGCCCCGGGTTGCAGCGGTTAACCCGCAGATCACCGCTTTGCTCCTGTCTCCTGTCGCTGTTCGAGGTTGATTACCTCATCGTCGAACGCGCGGAAATCTATGTCGGCCGAGTAGACATGGGGCGGTGGTGTGGTTATGATTTCTCTTGTAGCCGAGATCAACGGGGCCTGGCAGAGACGAACTGCCGGCAGCGGTACCGCAGTACACGCAGTTGCAGTGCGCAGGACGGTGCGGTGGTGGAGTTCCGAAGCCAGGGATGTCGCAGGACGGCGACGGGACTGACGGCCGGACCGGGTGGCCCGCAGTGATCAGGGGCCGCCATGAGCAGTAACGGAGTGGCAGTTCAGTAAGTGCAGTTCGCAGTACCAGCAGTGAGGTCAGTGAGCGGTACCTCGGTGAAGGCGTCGGCTGCGGACGCGCGCACCGGGAAGTTCGGCAGTGGGGTTCTAAGCCAGAGCAGACGCAGGACGGGCGACGGGGCTGGCTGCCGAAGAGTGGCGCTTACTCAGGTCACCAGCAGTTCGCATCACCAGTAGTACCAGCAGTACGCAGTCCCGTTGGGAAGTAGTTCATCAAGAGGGAAGAACGGAGGAGCCGAGCGCCATCAGGATCGCCCGGGCGGGAGTCTTTTTGAGCCCGGGTACCGCAGGACATCGATAGTGAGGTGGTCTCCGGTCAAGCAAACCGCGATCCCGTACACCCGACAGCTCCCAAGTCGGGTCGGCGGAAACAGAAAGCCGGCGCAGTACCAGGGCCGGCAGATGGTGTAACAGCCCCTTCGGGGCCCTGGTGTCATACGGCACCAGGGCCCCTCAGCGCGTTCCACAGAGAGGTGCAATGACAGCAGACGATTCGTTCGGCCGTCTCAATGACGACGACTACCCCGCTTACACCATGGGCCGGGCCGCCGAGTTGCTCGGCACCACCCCGGCTTCCTCCGCGCCCTGGGTGAACACCGCCTGATCACCCCCTGCGCTCCGAGGGCGGCCATCGCCGCTACTCCCGCTACCAGCTCCGCATCGCCGCCCGCGCCCGGGAAATGTCGACCAGGGCACCCCCATCGAGGCCGCCTGCCGCATCGTCATCCTCGAAGACCAACTCGAAGAAAGCCCAGCGCATCAACGCCGAACACCGCGCGCGGCATCCCGGAGCGAGGCCGACATCTGACCCGCAGTCCGGGGCGACGCGCCGGGCCGTATTCTTTCCGCCGATCTCAGAATATGAACGCATGATCGCCGAAGATGCTCAGCCGCCGGCACACGGGCGGAAGCCCCAGCCCCGCTCCGGCACCACGCCGACGCCCCGCGGCCTCCGCGGTTGATGCGCCTATTGGCACATCCGGCCGGCTGACTGCCGGGCAGAGCGCCGCCCTGGAAGGCGGGGCGGAGCGCGTGCGGCTGCGCTGAAGCCGAGGATGCGCGGGCTGGCTGCACGTCGGCGTGTTCCCCTCTCGCTGGTCGGCGGATCGTCCTGATCGCTGCTTCGCGCTCGCTGCGGCAGTGGCGGCCTGTTCGGTGTACGCGCTGTCGGCCTGCCTGCTGTTCGGTACCAGCGCGGTCAACCACCGCGGAACGTGGGGTCCATACGGGGAGGTGGTCTTGCGGCGGCTGGACCACGCGAACATCTTCCTGATCATCGCCGGCACGTACACCCACTGGCGGTACTGCTGCTGCCCGCGGGTCAGCACTGGTGCTGCTGGCCGTGGTGTGGGCAGGCGCCTTGGCCGGCATCGCCTTCCGCATGCTGTGGATCGGTCGTCCCGGTGGCTGTACACTCCCGTGCTGCATCGTCCTGGGCGGGGTGGCCGTCTTCTACGTGCCGACTTCGCGCGCACGGGGCACCGCAGTGGTCGTACTCGTCATTGCCGGTGGCCTGCTCTACACCGCGGTCGCGGTCGTGTACGGACTCAAGCGCACTGACCCTTCACCGTCCTGGTTCGGCTTTCACGAGGTCTTCCACGCCCTCACCATCGCCGCCTTCACCGCGCACTACACGGCCATCGTCCTGGCAGTCACTGTGCTCAGCCACCGAGGTTGGGGGCAGGCATGATCCTTCGAGTGGCAGCTTCGAGTGGTGAACGACAACCATCTTCCTTAACTCTGCGGTCCCGGTAAACCAGTATCTAAGCCCGCGAGATGAGGGTTCTACGCCCGGCGTGGGGAGAGTATTTTGGCGATGAACAGAGCGAGGTTATTTAAGCGAACGCAGGCCGATACGGCGTGCTACTGTCGACCTCAGTTGCAGTCGCGGCAGGGGCAGCCCCCCCGCAGCATGTCGGCCGCCGGGTATTCCGCGGATGGGAGCCGAGCCTTGGAGCTCCTCCTCGTTGACCCCGACCGCGGCGTGTCCAGGCCTGGCGTCTCGACCTCGCTGACGCCGGACGGGTACGAACTGGCCACCGCGGTGGATGTTGTGGCCGAAAGAGTCCGACAGGCTGCCCCGGCCTCTCGACCGGCTTTCCTTCGGCCGATGTCTGAGGCGATGGCTGGTGACTGATCACACTCAGAGCCGAGCGATCACCGGCGCGAACTCGTGTGCGAGGGCCTGCTGGATCGTAAAGTACGTGTAACCCCACTGTTCCCGACGTTCATGCAGTCGTTCGACGATCTGTAGCACGCTGCCGAGGAGCACGATCGCGACGTGATCACCTCAGTGGCGGGGGCGCCGAAGAGGTGCTCAAGCTCTGCGGCGGCTCCGAGTGCGTCGGGCACGACGCCGGCAAAGCGCAGCCAGCCATGGATCTCAAGGTCGTCGAAGCGTGCTCCCGCCGCTTCCCGCATCCCAGGTGAGCTTTCGGTCGATACTGGGTGGGAGTGCGTCGGGCGCGGAGGCGCCCGTTGCGTACTGGATGGCAAGGACGGGTTCACACCCACGATATCCGCGTGCGCTCCGGCGAAGGTGAGAACGCGCCTGCCCCCGCCCGCCACGAGGATCGGGGGGCCGCCGACCGGTGCGGCGTGGGCGTTCCCAGCAATTCCGAGATCCGGTAGTGCGCCCCGGAGTAGTTGAGCGGGCCGTCACTGAACAGTCCTTGAGCACCGTGACGTGCTCGATCAGCCGGTCGACGCGGATGCCGGGTGAGGCCATCGGGATCCCGGAACACCTGTAGTCACGCACTCTGGTATCCGGCAACCGACGCCCACTTCGAGTCGGCCCTGCGACAGCTGGTCGATGGACGCCAGCTCCCGGGCGAGCACTGCCGGGTGCCGGAAATCCGCGGCGAGCACGGCCGGGGCGACCCGCAACGTGGTCGTCGCGGCCGCCGCCATGGCCATCGCGGTGATCGGGCCGTAGCCCTCGTCGAGGTGGTCGGGAACGAACAGCGTCGAGTAGCCCAGTGATTCCAGTTCCCGGCCGAGTCCGCCCAGGTCCGGCCGGGGAACGGCGCCATCATCTCCACGCCGAAGCGGAACGGCCGCGGCGCAGGTCCACGAACACGTCCTGGTACGGGCGCGGGCTCGGCCTCTTGGCAGGTTGTTGCATCGCCACTCGATTCTCCGATCTGTGTTCCGCACAGGACGATCAGCGGTCGACTGCGGCACCTGTCGACCGCGCATCGCTACACAAGGGCCAGCGCATTGGCCGGGGAACCAATTCCGCCTCGCTTGTTGCAACGGGGCGCTGGTAAGCAGACCGGAGTAACGACGTTCCCGGTGACAGTATTCAGCGAGCTGCTCCAAGTTGAACATTTCTCCAACCGCCATGCCGAGCAGCGCGATGAGCCGGAAATGCAGAAACCGCGTCAACTGCCGTGTTGTCGAAGGGCATCACCTCAAGAGCAGGAACGTCCGCGGCCACGGCACTGATCCCGTTGTCCCACAACCATTCGAGAACGGCATCGGTGCGTGCCAAGCCCGGACTGCCTTGATCCTGGGTGTTGGCGGCGAGCCGACGACGTTCGTCTTCGCCCAGTTTCTCGTACCAGGCCGTCCAGCCGAATCGGATCAGCAGGATGTCGCCACGACGCCAGTTCGACGTCCTGTGCCGCACGAATATCCTCCAAGTCCGCAGCGTCGAACGGGACCGACAGGTCGGCATCGATGGGGGCACCGCGGTCGCGCGATACTGGCAGGCATCCAGGAGCACGAAGCGGCCGGCGATTCCGCGCTCGGCCATACATGTATGCCAAGCGCGTCGCCGACCGTACCGACTTCTCGCCTGGCGTTGTAGAACCCATAGTTCGGGTGAGCGATATGAGACAGTGCGTCCCACTGGCTGGACCGCTGCGGGTAAAAGCCGTCGTAGCGGTCGTCATTGCCACCGTTCTCTTCCGCGATGACGGTGTGCACCAACGGCAACCGGCCGAACAACGGAGGGTCGGGCAAGTCCAGATCCCAGTCGAGCGGAAACACCAGCCCAGCCGCACCAGTCGGGCGGCGTCTCTCACATGCTCCGGCGTCAGCCGATTGATCGTTCCCGCCTCGTCGTCCTCGCCGAACACCCCCAACTGGACCCAGGTGGCGTCCTGGCAGCCAACTGCGTGTAGCTCGGCTCATTTTCACGCATCATCATGCCTTTCGGCAGAGGTCTCACGCAGGGGTTCCACCGCCGCTGTCCGCTCCACTCGGACTTCCTTGGACAGCATCACCGGGACAATAGCGACAAGCATGATTCCTCCACCCACCGCCATCGTAGTCGCCAACCGGGCGTGACCGGTCGCGTTCTCGTTGAACCAGGACCCACTCCGCTTGACGAGAAACATCCCGGCAACGACCTGGAGACATGACGTGATCCCGGAAAGCGTACCCGTGAATCGCGGTCCGGCGAGTTCCGCCCAGTACGCGTTCATGGTGCCGAAGTAGATCAGATTCGCGACCATGACCCCGCCGCCGAGCAGCAGCGCCCACGGCACCCACCCCATCGGCACCAGCGCAGCGATGAGAAACGCGACTCCGCCCAGCAGGAACCCCACGGCTATCCACATACACGTCCGCCCTCCGAACACGCGCTGCAGAACAAGGCCGTTCAGGAACGAAAAGGTGACCGGAATTACGGTGATCGCAGGCAGGACAACCGCGACGACATCCGGGTTGACCTTGTCAAGATTGATCAGGCCGAACGACAACCAGTTCAGCGACAACCAGATCGGGCTGATGAGCAGACCCGAGATGCCGAACAAAATGACACTGCGATTACGCAGCAAACTCAGCATCTCCCGAAACCCGACCCGGCCGAGCTGCCGCGCGGCAGCCGCCTCGACTCCTTCGATCAGAGCAATCTCGCCCGCACTGATTCCGCGCATCCGCCGTGGCTCGTCGGAGATCCAGAACAGCAAGATCAACGAGGTACGGTGAAGACGGCCACCGCGATGAATGCCAACTGCCACGAGGCGTGGTTCGCGATCGGGAGTGCGATCAGCGGTGTGACCATCGACGAGATACCGGCACAGGCACCGGTCGTCAACGAGGTTACCTTGGTCCGCTCATGGGATGGGAACCAGGTCGCCAGAATTCGAAATGTCGGCGCCAGCAACAGACCGAACACGAACCCGAACGCCAGATTTCGCCACCACATTTCATTGTAGGTGCGCACAAAGACCATACTCACCGACAGCACGGTGACCCCGAAGCCGCAGGTCAGCAGCATTATCTTCGACCCAAAACGGTCGGCGAGCACGCCGGCGATGGCCAGCATCGGAGCATACCCGAGCAGATACGCGGACAACACGCCCGACACCTGAGCGGGAGTCAGCGCCAGCGAATCCGACCAGAACGGGGCAAGTTGCGAGACCTTGGCCTCGTCAAGCCACACTCCGAAGTTCAGCGCGACGACGACGCCGAATACAAACCAGCGCCGGCGTGAAATACTTTCCGGCGGGGGGCCAGTGGTCTGCCGTGACGAAGATTCCATCGAGACGATCTCTCGGAATGCGGAGCGTATTACGTTCATGAATCACCGCTGCATCCCCCTTCATTGGCGACGTCGCCACCTGGCCAATGCAAGCGCACAAAGGCGGTTCCCGATCTGAAGCCGGCCCTGTCCCAGTGCTCATTCCGCGGGCCACGGCAGCCGGACATCGACTGGTCAGCTTCCCGTGTCCCGTAGGTCCGCGAACGCCTGGTCGGTGCGGTCGAGGATGGCGTCGATGTCGGCATCGGTGTGCGCGGCCGAGAGGAACCAGTTGTGCCATGGGTGCAGGTACACGCCGCGCCGACCGCGGCCTCGGCCCATGCGGTGCCCAGGCTCAGGTCGTCGTCGCCCGAAGTACAGGACGGGCATCTGCACAGGACCGGTCTGGCGGATCTCGTACCCGTGGGCGGCCGCCTGCGCCGCCAGGCCCTCCCGCAGCCGGGTGCCGGTACGGAGCATGTCCGGCAGCGCCTGTCCGTTGCGCAGTTCGCGCAAGGTGGCCAGGCCAGCGGCGAGCGGCACCGCCGCGTACCAGAACGAGCCCGTCACATAGACCGAACTCACAGCGTCGCGTAGCGCGTCGATCCCTGTAACAGCGCCAAGTGGCTGCCCGTTGGCCAGCGCCTTGGACCAGGCCGAAAGGTCGGGCCGGACGCCGAGTGGTTCCCAGCTGCCCCCGAGGTGCAGCCGGTGTCCGCAGCGGACGTCGTCGAGGATCACGGCGCCGGTGCGGTCGGCCAGCGCCCGCAGGCCATGGGCGAACGCCGGGTCGGCGAGTTCCTGGTCGCGCCGCACGTCGTGGCGCATGGGGCAGACGATGATCGCCGCGAGGTCGTCGCCCGCCTCGGCCGCGGCCCGTTCCGCAGAGAGCAGGTCGTTGTACTCGTAGCGGAT